>JALSLJ010000034.1 GCA_026988315.1 Sulfurimonas sp.
TAGAACTTATGCTCATTATTATCTCCAAAATTATCAAATGTATAATTATCCATCCCACCATATAATTTCTGCCCATCATATGGTGAACATGGCACTTTAAAAGGATTTTTAACTACAATTGCTCCTCTATATCCATCATCACTTGGAATATCCCATTCTATTTTACCAATATTATTTTCAAGTGTATATCTTAGGTTTTTCACACTCGACGGAGCGTTTCTTCTTTTTTTAATATAATTAATGACTAAAGATGGTCTATTCATTCTCTTAGAATCTATCCATGAGACATTTTGAGATTTACAAAATGGTTTATGAGATGAAGCAGAGATAACAAAAAGCACTTTTTGATTGTTTTGAGCAACTAAAACCATCTCATTTATGGAGTGTGTATCAAAAACAAATCTTTGTTTTGAGGATTCTTTAATATCAGATACACTCACATCATAACCAATTCTCTCAACCACCTCAATATTTTTAATTTTCTCATATGTTTTTTCCCCTTCATATGGTACAACCATCTCTATATGGAAACGAAGACTATTTAAAGCATTTATACTATGAGCCTCCATTTCAATATATGCTGTGGAGATTACAGTATTATCCATTTCTGGCAGATTTGACAAATCAAACTCTAAACATCCATACTCTTTATACCCATTTTTATCAAATCCAACCTGCAATGTTTCATCTATCATTGTATCTTTTAAGGCTGTAAACTCTGTAGATGACTGTAGATCTATTCTTGCTTCAGCTATTGTATATGAGATATCCAGTTTTGGTCGATAGGTTAATCCACCACTAAATTTTCCATACCCAATATCCCACTGCATAAGTTGTGAAGCACGATCTAATGGTAAAGTAGATGGTCCCTCCATTCTAAAGTACGCTTCTCTTCTTTTTAATGATTTTTGTAAAACATCCAGTTCTTGCTTTGCGAAAGTATATGTTCTCCATACTCCTTGAGAAAGCTGTGCAGATCCGGTAGGTCTATCTATATATGAAAGTACTTTAGCATTTTTAATATCATCAAAACTATCAATTTTATCAATTGTTCTTTCATCAACCTGTCCAACTCTCCACTCACCAAAACTCTCTACCTGAACAGAAACTCTATTCATGGGATAAAAAGATATTGATGCTGCTGTTATGATTGCGTTTTCAGGTATGGTATGTAAAGAAAATCCACTTACTCCAAAACACTCACCTTTTTTTTCCGATATCCCTACAAAAAGAGAGTTTAGACCAAAATGTTCACTATTTTTCTTTGTCTTTTCTCCAACATAGCCTATTTTATCTGCTAAAGGATAAAGAATTTTAGAAAACATATTTTCTGCTGGATGGGTTCTTACTGCCACTAACTGTCCAAATGGAGATTTAATATATCTTCGTTTGCAAACTGCACGAATATAATAGTAATAGTTTGTTGAAGAAGGTAAGTTTTTATCTATGAAAGTTTTTAATTTTGTCATACCTATTCTATTGGATGTTTGAGCACAACCTTTTTTCTTTTTTGATCTGTAAATCTCAAAATAAACTGTTTCATCTTCTTGATAATCCCAACTTAATTCCACTTCCCTTGAACCAGTCTTTATTGCTCTGAAATTTTTAACTCTAGAAAGTGCATCATCTTTTTTATAGTTATTAACCTCCGATAGAGCAAACATGAGTGCAGGGATATTTTCATCAATATTTTCACTCATATGTTCTATATAGTCACTAATATTTCTAGTTCCAACTTCAACAACTAAAGAGAGTGCCCCTTGATCATAATAAAATTCTCTACCGCTTCCAGAGATAAGATGAACAGGAGGTTTTCCCATATGTACGCCATATTCACGCCCAGACTCTTTTTTTATCTCTTCTGCCATATTTCCTGCGAGTAAATTTAAATCTATTGCATCCTCTGCATCTTCATGGATAAAGTTATGTGCAGGAAAAAACACATTCCCTTGTGAGTGATAATCAAGTGCAATTGTAATATTTTTATGCTCTAGTACAAAATCTCTAAGAGCAACAGTTTCTGGCTCACTAAAAGCATTGGGACCTGAATATACATTTGACATAGTATTTTTATTTGGTGTAAAACCAACAGAAAAGTTTCTATTTAAATCAACACCAAAACTTCCATCTGCATTTTGTCTTCTGTTTTTTCTCCAAAATGAAAAATGATTTCTTGAATACTCAAATCCATCTGGATTTGCACATGGCACCATATATAAAGTTGAACGATCTAAAATAGCATTAAGCTGTGGATCATAATCAATATGATCTAAAATATATTTTGCAAAACTTAAGGAAAGTTCAATACCTATCCATTCTCTGGCATGCACTGTTCCTGTAAAGAAGAGAGCTGGTTTATCTAAATGTGTCTTTACATTTTTACTTATACTCACCGCTATAATATCTCTATCTTCCCATGTTTTGCCAATAGATTCAATCTTAAATAAATTTGGATTTGTTTTTTGAGCTTGCTTAAAAAAATCTACACACTCACTATAAGAACTATACTGTTGTCTCAAATTATAACCTTTTAAATATCAATTTTTAAAAGCTTTAGCCCATTGGCTTATCTGCTGATTTGATGCGAAATCATACTCATCTAATGCTTCAAAAGAGGTAATATTTTCATCAACAATAAACTCTTTTATTTTCACAGCAATTTCTTCATCCATTCCTGGTAAAGTCATGAGTTCAGTCAAAGAAATATTCTCTAATACATATAATTTTTCTTCATTAATAACAGATGGGCTTTCTTCCACTTTTCCTTTCACTAAATCTGGTAATTCATCCTCACATACAGGTGGCTCAATAGAGTCTGGCACATCATCTAGCCTCGATTCATCTGTTAGTTCCATACTAAAATTACCTTTATCTGCTAACCAATATGCACCATCACATGAGGGCTCATACTTCGCAAAATAGAGATGTCTTAAAGTTCTAAGTATTGAAGCATCCATCTTTCCTAACTCTTCCCATGAAAAAAGCGGCACATGAGGAAGTCTAAATCTACCACCGCTTAAGTCCCACATAATATACTGCCCTATCCAGTCTCTTACATACGGAAATGCTGCAAATGCTGTAGCACACTCTAAGATATATGGCTCAAGTGTGTTTTCATCAATAGCAATATCACAAGCCCAATACTCTGCTTTTGCTGCCTTGGATGCTTTTACTGCTAATTCAAGTGCATTCATCGGAATATTTTCATAACTCATACTTCCACCCTGAGAAGTATTTGTTATCCATTCCCCAGCTCCTGAGTATCTCCAAAATGCACAAATAGGTTTATGCCCAATGAGCATAACACGGATGTCACCACTATCTTTTAAAGGGATAGCATCTTGAGAATAAAGTGGCTTATACTGTTTTTGAGCCATTAAAGCTTTTGCTTCTTTGTAATTATCAACTTTATGTACATAATAGCCACCATAATTTGATGGACCATAACTTCGTTTTATAATTTGAGGGTAAGTACAACTTTTAAAGTAATCATCTTCCTCTTTTTTATCATAAGTTATCATGGTCTGAGGAGCTTGAATGTCATACTTTTCACAAAACAAAGTAACATTTTCTTTAGATTTATTACAAAATTGTGTTTCTATAGATGGTATAAATCTAACATTTGGAAGTGCAAGTGATATCTCTTTAAATATTTCATATGCAGTTGCTGGGATATTGCCAACCAAAACATCTATATTTTTTCTTCTCACTTCATTTATAAATCTTGCTTTATCATTTTTCCAATGATAGGTAACACTCTCTATTTTTTCTGGCCACCCTTTAAAGTTACTATAATCAAAAAATCTCAGTACATAATCTAAATATAAAAATCCTAATTTTGGAAGTTTTTTCTTTTTCATGTTTCACCTTTAATTGCTAATAGATTACCGCTTTAAGAGCGGTTTGCTTATTTTCTTGTTTTTCTGTCTATCAATTCAACAATTTTTTCTATTTTTATATCATTAAAATTTAAACCCATCTTTTCTTGTTCAGGTGTTGCAAATGCAGGGATTCCATTAACTTCAAGTACTATATATTCCTCTTTATCTCTATCATATATAATATCAACACCTGCTATATCCACACCACAAGCCTTAGCTGCTTTTGTTGCTATTTCTATAATTTCATCATTCGCTTCTCTTACAAATACGCTACCGCCACTTGTTACATTAGTTCGCCAGTCAGTTCCACTTGCTTTTCTTCCATAACAACCTACAAACTCGCCATCAACAATATCTACTCTAAAATCAGTATTATCATAATCTATAAACTTTTCCACAAAGAAATATCTCAAATCCATCTGGTTTAAAAATGGCATCAACATATCTAAATTAGCTTCATTTTCAATTTTAGTAAGACCTACTCCACCCCAACCATCTGTTGGTTTATAAACCATTTTATCCCATTTTTTAATTATTTTTTTTAACTGATGCCCATCATCTCTATGGCAAAGTTTATAATCAGCTGTCTGAACACCATTGTTTCTTAAAACAAAAGAGGTATGAAATTTATCTTCTGTCAATGCAAATGAATCATAAGAGTTAATCATAGGGATCATACGATTGAGTGCCTGATACAAATACATTTGATATTGAGTCTGCTCCCCTGCATTATAGGAAAAAAACAAATCCAATTTATCGAGTTTTATATCATCATAGAGGATATGACTGTTTTTAGCAATCGCATGTCTTAAGTTAATGTTATCTAATGTTTCAATACCTCTCTCTTTAAGCTTTTTAATAATTTTTTTACCAATTTTATCGCCACCACCATTACTATATAACCACATCCCTATTTTTCTTTTACTCATCAACGCCCCTTTTAAAATTTTTATTTTTTATAAAATATCTAAATAGTTGTTTACTCATCTCTATTCTTGAGATAAAACTCTCTTTATTCGCTCTTTCATGAACAGTGTGATCGCCATCTCCAAATGGACCAAAGCCATCAAGAGTTGTAACACCAGACGCACTTATAATATTTGCATCACTCACTCCACCTCTCTCTTCATATTTAAGCTCTTTATTTATAATTGTCTCAATGTTTTTTATAAGAGTAAGAGAATTTTGCGATGTTTGCATAACATCTCTTTGGATACCCCCTCTTAGCACTGAAGAAGTTCCATCAACATATGAATGTTTAACAATTTCGTCTATTTTGGCTAAAACTCTATCTCTTTCTAATACCTCTTTATACCTAAGTTCAAAAAGTAGATTCGCATGAGGGGAGATAGTATTGGCTCCTATGCCACCTTCAATTTTACCAACATTTACAGTTGTCCCTTTTTCTAAGTTAGTTAATTTCACCAACTCTTGAAGTTTATAAGAGGCTTCAAGATTTGCGTCATTTCCATCTATATAATTATTTCCAGCATGTGCTGCCAAACCCGTAATATCTACATGAAAAGTTCCAACACCTTTTCTCCCAGTTACAACTTCCATATCTTCACCAGCAGCTTCATACACAAAACAGTAATCATAATCTGTTGCCAGCTTAGAGCTTAAAAATTTAGAGTCATCGCTACCTGTCTCCTCATCGCTAACAAGGAGAATATCAATATTTTCAATCTCTATACCTTGGGTGTGAAGTTCTCTTAAAGCTTGCAGTGCAACTATGATGCCACCCTTCATGTCACACACACCAGCTCCATATACCCACTCATCATCTTCGGTATAATTTTCAAATTTTCCAGAAGGAAAAACTGTATCTAAGTGTCCAAGCAAAAGCAGTTTTTTAGAGTTTATTTTGTGTGGGGAGGCATAATGACGATGATTACCAATAAGTTCTCGTTTATAGATTGTAGTTTTAAAACCAAGTGCTTCAAACCATTCATCAAAAACTTCACCAACTTTATCAACACCAGATTTATTTTTTGTGTAAGAGTTGATTGTCACAACAGTTTTTAAATCTTTTAAGTAGTTCATTTAATTCCTAAATGTCGAATTAGGAAAATTATACTACTAATATATTTAAAGTATATAAAAATTTAAGTTTTATGGGGAAAAAATTGGAGCTGGAGTTTTTTGTTTTTTGAAAAAGGAAGAGACTTAGAAGATTACTTTCTTCTAAGTTCTTTAATACGAGCTTTTTTACCTGCAAGATCACGAAGATAAAATAGTTTAGCACGACGAACACGACCGCGACGAATAACTTTTATCTCGTTAATCGAGTCAGAATAAATTGGGAAAATTCTTTCAATACCAACACCGTTAGCACCGATTTTTCGTACAGTGATAGTTTGACCTGTACCTTGACCACGCTTTGCTATACAAACACCCTCGTAATTTTGTACACGAGTTTTATTACCCTCTTTAATCGTTACTGCTAAACGAACAGTATCACCAGCACGAAAGTCTGGAAGAGTTTTCTCAGATATTTGTGCTTTTTCAAAGTTTTCTATGTACTTATTTCTCATAAGATAATTCCTTCATTTATTTAATAGGATGCCAGAATTAATTCCGTCATCTGCGTTAGCACTTAGTTTACCAGCAAAGGCACTATGCCTTTATCAGGAAGCTCATCACTCTAGTGTGATTGAGTTTTATGCTTGATTAGCTGGTCTGGTCTGAAAAATTTAGTCTTACATTCAGACAGGGCTAATTTTAGTGAGCGAATTTTACTATGATTTCCCTTTAAGTATTCTGATGGAACACTAATTTCTTCATAGACTTTTGGTTTAGAGAAAGATGGTGCTTCTAACAGTGGCGTCTCAAAGCTTTCAATGCTAAGCGAATCACTATTTCCAAGTACACCATTAATATTTCTACTAATTGCATCACACATAACCAAAGAAGCTAACTCTCCCCCAGTTAATATATAATCTCCTATGCTAAACACTTCATCAGCATAGTTTTCTATAACGCGTTCATCAATCCCTTCATATCTTCCACTCACAAAAGCTATATGAGATTTTTTAGCTAGTCTTTTGGCATCATTTTGCTTAAAAGGTTTTGCTACGGGAGTTAAAAACACTATATGAACTTTTTCATCACTTTTTTTTAGATCATCCAAAACATCATAAAGAGGCTGAGGATTCATCACCATCCCAGCACCACCGCCAACAGCAGTATCATCAACTTTATTATGTTTATTTTGAGAATAATCTCTAGGATTCAGATAGCTTAATCTAATCAAATCTCTATCTATCGCTCTTTTAAGAATCGAATCTTGAAAATAACCCTCTATTAAGTTCTGAAATAGCGTTACAAAAGTAAAAATCATTATGAAGCTTCTAAAATATCCATACCACCATCAACAATGATGATTTTTTTATCAACATCTGTACTTATTACAAATGGTTCATGGTAAGGGATAAGAAAACTTTTTGACAAGCCTGCTTCCACAAGGGCATCATCAGTTTTAACATTCAAATAATTACTTACAGTTATACGCTCAACTTCTTGAACCTTACCAAGAAGTTTACCATTTTCGAAAACTTCACAATCTTCAATATCAAACCAAAAATATTCACCCTCACCAAGATAACAATTTTTTCTTGTATCTTCGTAAGTTGTAAATAACTTCGCATTTGTATATTTTTTTGCATCTTCTATAGTGTTTATTCCAGCTATTTTAATAATACCTCTCTCAAGATTTACATCATGAAGAGTAATAGTCTCTTTTTTGTTTATTAAAAAAGTTGCACCATCTATAAATTGCTCTGGAAAATCACATTTGATGTGCAATTTCATATCACCTTTTATACCAACAGTTTTGCCGATAGTTGCGATATGAAGAAGTTTGTTTTCTTTAGCACCCCGAGAGTATTTTCTCGCCTTTGGCTCATTGCACTGGTTCGACATTGATACGGTAACTCACACCATCTTTAGCTTTACAACCAGAGATTACTGTTTTAATTGCACCAATCATCTTGCCCTCTTTGCCAATCAGTTTTCCTACATCAACTTGATTAGCATAAAGAACAATTTCAGTTACTTCATCGCCCTCTTTCGTTTCAACTCTTATATCATCAGGATGTGAAGCTATAAGTTTTGCAAACTGCGCGACAAATTCAGAAATCATATTAACGGCCAGTTATCTTTTTAACACGATCACTCATTTTAGCACCTACGCTTAACCAGTAATCTAATCTTTCGTTATCAACAACTAAAGTTTTCTCTTCTACCATTGGATTGTAATGACCAATTAGTTCAATCCAACCACCATCTCTACGCTTACGACTATCTGTTACCGCGATACGGTAAAAAGGTTGTTTTTTTCTTCCCATTCTTGTTAGGCGAATTACTGTTGCCATGTTTTGTCCTTCTCTGCGCTAGTCATATTTCAACTAGCTGTATATGTTAAATTTTGCAATTACTATTTAATACGCCAAATGAGCCAAGCCCATTTAACTACGCTAACGCTAAGTTTCACTCGAGGTGAAGTCTGCGTGCAGGTAAACCGCACTAAATAAATGCAAAGCTATAAACTCTTCTTGAGTGTATAACTTTACATTTGGATACTAAAGCTATCTAGGGATAGCTCCTGCTCCGCCCATTTGACCCATCATTGCCTGAAGGTCTTTCATCCCATTTTTACCTGAGAATCTTTTTGCCATTTTACCAGCATTTTTAAACTGCTTTATCATGCGGTTGATTTCAACTTGCGTTAAACCGCAACCTTTGGCAATTCTTTGTTTACGAGAGTTATTTAAAAGTTCAGGATTTTCTCTCTCCTTCATCGTCATTGATGAAACCATAGACTTGATGTTTTTGAGTTCACTTGAGTTTTCCATATCAAAATCTTTTAAAGCTTTTGACATATTACCCATCCCAGGCATCATCCCCATAAGAGATTTCATACTACCCATCTTTTTCATACTTTCCATCTGCTCTAAAAAGTCATTGAAGTTAAACTTACCTTTTTGAATCTTCTTTGTAAGTTTTTTCGCTTGTTTCTCATCTATAACATTCGCTGTTTTCTCAGCTAAACCTTCAATGTCTCCAAAACCCATAAGGCGATTTACAATACGCTCTGGGATGAAAACCTCTAAGTCTTCCATCTTTTCACCAGCACCGATAAAACGCAATGGCACTTTAACTTGAGATGATAAACCTAATGCAACACCGCCTTTTGCATCACCGTCATATTTAGATAGAATCACACCATCTATACCAATCTTTTCTTTAAAAGTAGTTGCAGTTTTAACAGCATCTTGACCTGTCATAGAATCCGCTACATAAAAAATCTCATTTGGAGTCGCTGCTTTTTTAACAAGATCCAGCTCTTGCATAAGCTCATCATCAATAGCTAAACGACCAGCTGTATCGATAAGAACAACATCGTAAATACCATCTTTAGCTTTTTTCAATGCTCCAGTCACAACTTCTACAGGACTTTTTGTACTTTCGTCTTCATAAAGTTCTACTTCAATCTGAGCAGTTATTTGACGAAGTTGCTCAACTGCAGCTAAACGCTGTAAATCGGCTGCAACGATTAAAACTTTTTTTTGTTTATTTTTTAGGTAGTTTGCAAGCTTACCTGTTGTTGTTGTTTTACCAGAACCTTGAAGACCTGTCATTAAGATAACAGTAGGAGGATTTGGTGCAAATATAAAACCTTTATTACCTCCTATTTCAAGTAATTCATAGAGAGTAGATCTGAGTGCATCAAGAAATTGATCTTTACCAATGCCGTTTGCTTTGGTTTTGATTTGCACTTTTGTAATTAACTCTTTTACAACCTTATGGTTTACATCCGCTTTTAAAAGAGATTTCTTCAACTCATTAAGAGCCTTAGTAAGGGCTTTATCATCATCATGGAAACGAATTTTTTTAATTGCACTTGTAAACGAATCCGTTAACGCATCAAACATATTGCTCTCCTTTATCTTTTTTATAGGTGTAAAAAGTGGCGAATTATACCCAAAGATTACTTTTAAATTTCTTTACAATAATATTCTATGAAAAATTATCCGAAATTCAACCTACTCCATAGAAAAAAATTTGAGTAGTGATATAAACAAGTAATAATTATGGTGTTGCACCAAGAGGTTCAGCATCATAAACATACACACTTCCAGCATCTACTACGGAAGTATCATCATTGAATGCTCCTATTGCTATGTTATTACCATCGATGAAAACTGAATGACCATATAAATCTACCGAGTCACCATCACTTGCGGTGAGTTTTTCTACTAATGTAGCAGTAGAAGCTCCTATATCTATCTTATATGCATAAGCACTGCCAACACTGTCTAATGCAAGATTTTCTCTTTGTGAGCCAACAATCATATAATTTCCACTTACACTTACTGAACTTCCAAAGTATGCGCTCACCTCAACATCACTTGCAACTACTTTAGTCACTTGAGTAATTGAAATATCTGAATTTCTGTTAAATATATAAGCACTCCCTGCATATGGGTCCGTGGTAGTTTCTTGATTTGCTCCAACAGCTATCAGATCACCACTTACAGATACTGCGTTTCCAAAAAAGCTTCCAGCGCTTGTGGTAGCTGCTTGAAGTTTTGCTATTTGTGTTACAGATAGATCCGAATTTCTTTTAAAAATATACACAGCCCCTGCATCTGTCGTTGCACCATCATCCTCTTTTGGGGCACCTATAGCTATATAATCGCCACTTATTGATACCGATGCTCCAAAGAAGCTTTGAGTTGTTGGAGTGGATGCTTGCAATTTTGCTATTTGCGTTATAGAGATGTCAGAGTTTCTTTTAAATACATACGCACTGCCTGCATCTAGTGCTCCTGAATCTTCATAACTCGCTCCAACTACTATATAATCACCGTCAATTGCAACACTCGTTCCAAAAAAGTCTTCATTTTCTGGATCACTTGCTGTCAATTTTGCAATTTGTGTTATCGATACATCTGAATCTTTTTTAAATACAAAAACATTGCCTTGGTCAGTTCCAGGTCCATCACTTTTATATGCTCCAACAACTATATACTCACCACTCATAGCTACACTATTTCCAAAATAATCATAGCTCACTCCACCCGATGCAATTATTTTTGCTATTTGATTTACTGAACCATTATCCTCTTTTTTATATACATAAGCACTTCCTGCGGATTCGATAGTACCTGGATCCTCTTGTGGTGCACCAACAACTATATAGTTCCCGCTCACCGCCACTGAACTACCATAATAATCCTCAAATTCTGCATCGTTAGCCTCTATTTTTGCAATAAAGGTAGGATTAAATGGATAATCGGTCACATTGATAGTTACATTTACACTCGCACTATCACCCGCTGTATTACTTGCAATTGCCGTTAAATTATAAACAGTGGTTGTTTCATAATCAAGTGTTGCATTGACTTCTAGTGTTATCACTCCAGCTGTATCAACAACAAAGTTTTCATTTCCTGTTCCTGCTAAAGTGATAGCTGTAATAGCGCTATCACCACCATCAACAATTGTTACATTGCCAACTGTAGCACCTGCAACTTCATTTTCTATGACACTTCCTGTGCTATCAGCTAAAGTAGCTATCTCCGCTAAATTATTTATATGAATCGTTATGACTACTGCTGAACTATCCCCTGCCCCATTTGTTGCTACTGCAGATAAAGTATATGAAGTTAGCGCTTCATAATCTAAATCTGCTCCATTGGCAACCCTTATCTCTCCGTCTGTTGCTACAACAAAATTTTCATTTCCTGTACCACTCAAAGTGATAGCAGTAATTGGACTATCTCCATCAACAATTCCTATACTGCCAACAACAACTCCATGGAGAGAATTTTCATCAACTGTACCACTAAAGCTTGAAAGAGTTGCAACAGTATCTACAATATTATTTATATATATAAGAAGCGTTACACTTGTGCTAGCCCCTGCACTATTAGTAGCTACTGCGGATAAAGTATATGAAGTTGTAGTTTCATAATCAAAAGAAGCGGAAGCTGAAACTGTGACATTTCCGTTTAAATCTATCTCAAAATTTTCACTGCCAACACCACTAATTGTTATAGATGTAATAGCTGCATCACCGCTATCTGCAATGGTTAATGTACCCACAACATCTGAAGTGAGAGCGTCCTCTTTTATAGAGAGGGTAGTATCGATAAGAGTAGGCACTATCTCTGCAATATTGTTTATCGTAATGGTTACATTTGCTATATTTGAATCACCTGAGGCGCTTGTGGCAACAGCAGTAAGTGTGTATAAAGTTTGCAATTCATAATCAAGTGAAGCTCCTGTATTAACTGTGATAGCCCCTGATGTAGATACCACAAAGTTTTCACTTCCCTCCCCCGATAAAGTTACTGCCGTTACGGCACTATCTCCTGTATATGCAAAGCCTATACTCCCTACGCTTGTTCCCGCTGCGGAGTTCTCATCTACATCTCCTATGCTATCTGTAATTCTCGCAACCTCTGCAACATTTACAATATTTATAATTATATCTTTTGTTCCCGTAGTGTTTACATCGCTTGCTTGAGCTACTATATTGTATAAATTTTTACTCTCATAATCTGGTGCTACTTTGAATGTCAAAACTCCAGTAGTTGCATTTATATCAAAACTACCAGCATCGGTGCCACTAACAGAATAAACAATAGAGTCACCATCTCCATCAATTGCAGTAATTGTCATAGCTGATGTTTGGTTCTCGTTTACTGATACAGGCGTTAAAGATGTTATAAGAGGTGTGTCGCTAACACTTAGCACTGATATCCTTACTGTTTGCGTTACGCTGTCATCTTTGCTATCATTAACCTTATATGAGAAGCTATCGTCGCCGTTATAGTTTAAAGATGGAGTATAAACAAACGAACCGTTTGCATCTAAAATTAAACTACCATTTGCAGGGTCTGCAACCTTGATATAGATCAAAGTGTCATTATTTTCATCACTTGCACTGAGTTGAGAACTATAAATCACATCCTCATCAGTAGTAAATGCACTAAAAGTTGGAACTGGCAGAGCATTTGCAACGCGAATCGTTACAGTATCTAGCGCACTGCTTATAGTACCATCATTTACAAGCAATCCAATTATATAGGTTCCATTGAGGTCGGCAACGAATGTTGGATGCATGCTGTTTGCACTTGAGAGTGTTGCATTTGAATCTGCCGGTTTATATTCAAAACTCCAAATATATGTCAGGTTATCATCTGCATCTGCATCCCAACTACCGCTACCATCAAGTGTTATAGTCACATTATATGTGGTATTTTGATCTTCTCCAGCATCTGCCACAGAGATGTTCCCTCCACTTGGAACTGCACCACCAGCTGCGAGGATAGAGGTGTTTAAATTAGTCAATGCATCCTCTGCACTTATAAGTGTAATGCCTAGAGCTGCCTCAACATATACAACAAAATCAGCAGATGCAAAATCTAAATCACTTGGGATAAGGGCAAGCAAGTCTGTATTTAAAGTGATAACGCCATTGTTAGTATCTCCATCATTATCAAGTGATTGTAGTAATCTTGCTAGATTAATTACAGCATCAATATTATCAGGAAAAAATGAGTAGGGAGTTATAAATCTACTTTGAGCAGCGATAGTGCCTATGTTTGCTAAACCTATTAAAAATGTTGCATCATCACCCACATTACAAGTATATTCTCCATCAATATTTGTTGTGCCACTTGTTCCAGAGCTACAATTATATTTTAGCCCCTGCACAACATCATCTAAAAATTGTCCTGTTACAGTAGGTGTATAGAGTGATGTAGATGATGTAAACTCCGCCTTATCACTACATCCAAAAAATGTAAATGACAACAAAAAAAATGAAATAAGTTTTATTAAATAGCTCATGGTTACAAAATTCCCCTAGTATATCTATATCGGTTTTATTTCTAAATTATTAACTAAATTGTATAATCAATCTAAATTACAGAGGTGATGCGTGCAATCAGCAAAATATTTAACATTAATTTTTTTAATACTCTTCCCAAGCATATCAAATGCAGCATACAAATACATTGAAATAACAAGCACAAAAGATAAAAATCAACTATGGATTATTAAATCAAAACTCAACAATATGAACCTAGGGATGCTCTTGCTTGAAAAAGAAACTGAGTTTGTGGTTTACACTGGTCCATTTAGAAGTAATAATTCAGCTACAACCGCCCTTAATTTAATTAAACCGATATTTCATAATGCCCATATATTAGGACTTGATGTAGCACTAGAAGCAGAAACTATTCCTATAATTCAAGCAGAAGATATGAATGAATCAAATGAAAGCACTATTGTAAAGGAGGAGATGAGAGAAGATAATTATGATGGATTTTTTATAGGGATAGCTATCGGTATCGCTTCTGCCCCTTACGAGCATACAACACTCTCAGGAGTTGTTGTTATAGACACACCTGCGAAATATAACTTTACCTACTCTCTAGAGGGTGGGTATCTCTATAAAAACAATCTTTTTCTCTCTTTGGAATATCTCAGGACAAATTCTAACGATATAAGCACTGATAATATTATAGGTTCTTTTGGTTATAAATATGAACTAGAATTAAAATTCACTCCCTATTTTAGCATTTTAGCTGGACAGAGTATATTGCAAACTAAAACCATACCTCTCTACAACCCACAAACTATTGATAAGCAAAGCCAATCATTTATTCGCGGTTTTGGTCTTAGTGTAGTTTATGATGCATATGATGAGATGCAACCATATCTATCTTATCAATATATTATTATGGATCATACCGCTTCGTTAGAATCTTCTACAGGGTCTTCCAAGCTAGAGCATAAGAGGATGCACAATATTCAAGTTGGTATTCGTTTTTAACTTTATTCAAAATTTATAAACACTTTAGGCTCAGGTGCTACAAACTCCATCCCTAAGATTCTAACCTTATATGCGTGAAGCATAACTCTTTTTGCACGCCTTCCGCCATATTGTTCATCACCAACTATAGGGTGGTCAATGTAGCGAAGGTGTGTTCTTATCTGGTGTGTCCTTCCATTATGAATAATACACTTTACCTTTGTTTTTCTCGCACTAACAATATCAGGAAAAACTTCTGTTCTAGCTGGTTTTCCTTTCCCTGAAACATTTGAGTACGCTTTGTTGTTTTTCTTTTGAGTGAGTATAGGCTTATCTATATCATGTGGCTCCGTGACAATCCCCTCAACCCATGCAATATACTCTTTATATACCTTGTCTTTTTTAAACTCTTTGATAGCCTTCTCACGAAATTCTTCATTTTTAACAAGCATTAAAACACCGCTTGTCTCACGATCGAGTCTATGCAAAAGTTTTGCACCCTTCATCTGTCTTTCAATCTCATCAGAATTTACATATGCCGGCTTATCTACGACTATAATATCATCATTTTCAAAGATTGGCTTTAGTTTCTCTATCTTTTGAATTCTAAAGATAGTTTTTGCATCTATCTCACCACGAGCAATCATAACTTTTTTATTCCCTACATAAACCAAACCACGGTCTATCATAGATTTAGCCTGAGAGTTTGAAATCCCCTCTTGAATTGCTAATATTTTATACGCTTTTTCAGTTGCCATAGCAAACTCCTAATTTTTTAATATTTTTTCTATTATTGGTTCTAAATTAATTTTTTCTTCAACCATCGATGCAGGTAAGTCCTTGCACTTTAAAAGAGCTTTATGTATCTCATCACTTCGAACATACTGAACATGATGCACATACTTAAAAAGTTCCTTTTGGTGAAAGAAATGTTTTCCAGTAATTATCTTACATCCAAAATATGCAGGTTCTAATGGATTATGCCCACCAACATCATCTCTAAACGCACCACCAAGTATTGCTATGTCACTTATTGCATAGATATTGTTAAGCTCACCCATAGCATCAACCAAAATCATATCAGTTTGAAAGGCTTTAGTATCGCAAAATCTCGATAATGTTAAAGAGTTTTTCTCTGCGTAACTTTTCATTAACTCAAAAACCGACTCAAAACGCTCTGGATGTCGTGGGACTATTATAAGCTTAGAGTCACTCTGCTTTTTATACTCTATAAACGCTTTTAAAACAGACTCCTCTTCACCCTCATGTGTACTCCCCGCAACGATAGTTTCATGCTTAGGCTTTTCATACACTTTGCTTATAGTAATTGTTCCCGCTAACTTAATATTTCCTATCACCTCTATGTTTGTAGCACCAAGTGCTAAAAAACGGTTCTTATCAGCTTCACTCTGTGCGTAAATTGTTTCAACATTTGCCAAAAGTTTTTTATAAAACCAAGCAAATTGCAAATACTTATCTACACTTTTTTCAGAAATACGGGCATTTAAAAGTATAACCTTAGTCCCTTTTGAAAAAGCAACACGAAAAAGTAAGTACCAAAATTCAGCCTCAAGAACTATAAGTATTTTTTGCTTTTTAATCCAAAATGGCAAGAAAATCTCATAAGGTAGATACCGCACATCTGCATCATACTTAGAAGCTTCACGAAAACCTGTTTGAGTAATCGTTGTTATCTTTATATCATTCTTATTTAGTAAATCCAAAATTGGTTTTAATGCTCTTGCTTCACCAAGTGAGCAAACATGAAACCAAACACCATTATCTTTCTCAAATTTTTTGTTATTACAAAGGAAAAAACGGGAGGGGATCGATTGTTTGTATTTTTGTTTAAAAGAGATATATACTAAAAGTGGAAGTGCTATAAGATATAGTACAACACTTAAAGTATAATATACTAAGGTGAACGGCTTCAAGCCTTATTCTTCAGTAACTACCACATGAAGGATACGACCACAATGTGGACATGTTGTAATCTCTTCCGCTTTAATAACATCTGCATATACTTTGTCGCCGATTGTCATATGACATCCCATGCACGCTTGCTCTTCTACTGCAACAACTGTCGTGTTTTTCGCCCAACGACGGATTTTTTGATAAAAAGACAAACCTTTTTGATTCATACCGCCAAGAAGCTTCTCTTTTTTACCAAACACCTCTTGTCTTGCATTATTGATTACTTTTAGTTTTTCATCAACATCAGCTTTCACAGTTTCTAAACTTGCATTAAGCTCAATCAAAGAAGTTTTTGCAGCTTCTACTTGCTCTTTTTTAGACTCAATGATTTTTTCAAGTCTTGCTATCTCTTCATTTGCAAAAGTAACTTGCTCTTTTGCTATCTCTTCTTCAAGTTGTAAAGATTTCATCTCTCGTTCTGTCTTAATCTCACCACTTTTTTTAGAGTTCTCTTCTAGTTTTTGAGAAAGTTCCGCTAAATGAAGCTCATTTTTATGTTTTTTCACTTCCTCTTCTTGAATCTCTTTTGTAAGATTTTCTACATCGCTATCAATGCTCTCTTTTTTTGCTAATGCAACTTCATACTTATAGTTTACCTCTTCTATTTGTGGTTCAAATGCATCGATCTCTTTATCTACATATGAAAGGTCGATTAATTGCTTAAGATGCTGGTTCATTTGTCTCCTTTTATGGTTACTTTATATAATACCATTGGTACACATATTTGTTAAATATAAGTAAATGGATTTTCTGATGATGAAATTATAGCTTCTAAACCTAAATTTTTCAAATGCTTATGCAAAATTTGTGCGAAAAAGCGTTCACTTTCAAAATGTCCAATATCAATAAGTGATAACTTTATGCTCTTAGCCTCCATAGCATCGTGATATTTGACATCTCCTGTCAAAAAACAATCTGCGTCTATAGATTTCAATAAAGAGCATCCAGAACCAGTTGTCAAAGCTACTTTTTTTACTCTATGTGAACTTTTTACACATCTAGCATGAGGAAGTCCAAAAGCTAAAGATACTTTTTTTGCAAAAACATCAAACTCCTCATCAACATCCAAATAAGCAACGAACCCATCTCGATGTGCAATTTTATACCCTAAAACTTCTCTTGCTACATATTCGTTGAGATGCGTTTGATCAAAATTTGTATGCATGGCGATATTGCTTATATTTTTTTGTACCATTTTTTGGATGAGATTAGCTGGATATTTACTAAATTCCAGCTGTTTTAACCCTCCAAAAATAATTGGGTGATGTGTTATCAAAAGGGTATCATCGTCTAATGAGTCTATCAGTTTCTCATCAACATCGATACTCAGTACCACCTTTGTAACATCTTGAGAAAAATCTCCTATCAAAAGACCAGAATTATCCCATGATTCTTGCAGCTCAAATGGGGATAACTCATCAAGAAATTTATATATTTGCGAAATTTTCATCCTATCACTCTGCTGTTAATTTTTCTAACTCTTCTCTGGCTTCATTGAAATCAGGATTGATTTCAAGAGCTTTTTTATACATCTCAATAGCTTCCTCATTACGGTGCATATCAACTAATAAATTTCCATAGTTGTAATAAGTAATAGGATTTTCGTTGTCAATCTCCAAAGAAGCGTGCAGATGCATTTTTGCAGATGTAAACTCTCCATTTTTTCTATAAATTGATGCCATAGAGTTATGGATAAACTCATTCTCTTTATCAACTTCAAGAGCCTCTTTATAATACTTTATAGCTTCCTCATTGTCACCACTTTGCTGTAGTATATACGCTATTTTAAATAGTATTTCTGGATCTTGAGGCTCTTTAGCATTAGCTTCAATTAGTAAAGCTAAAGCTTTTTGAAAATCTTTTTCCTCAAAAGCTATATCTGCTTTTTCCACCAAAGCTTCTGGAGAAAATGGTGAAAAAGCTTCAGCGCTTTTTTGCCCATCATCTGTTGGTGCGTAGTCATTATTATTGCTATTTTGTTCAGGCTCTTTTAGCGTCTGGATGTGCTCATAAATTTTATAAGCAAAAAAAGCGGATGCACCTAACATAAGTAACTGAAAAACTGTCATTCTATACCCTTAAATAAATTTTTATTCATAAGTGTTATAAGCTGAAGTGGATCAACTTGTACACCGCTAACTCTAGCACTAAAATGTAAATGGGGACCGGTAACTCTCCCACTATCCCCTGAAAGTCCGATTGTTTGTGCTTTTTTAACTCTCTGTCCTTTTTCTACATCAAATTTGCTCATATGGAAATAGCATGTATAAATCCCGTGACCATGGTCAATTACAATAGAGCCACCCGAGTAAAATCTGTCCTTAGCTAAAACTACCACTCCATCATTAGAGGCTTTGATGGGCACTCCAACTTTTGCACGAAAATCAGTACCACTATGATAACCTTTTAAAGTATCATTGTAAACTCTTGCCTTTCCAAATTCGCTTGTTATTTTTGTATCCAAAGGAAGTATAAATTTTGAAGAGATATAACTCTTCTGAGTGGAAGTGTTATAAATGTCCATAGCTTCTTTATACTCTAAAGAGGCTCTTTTTTTATCTTTTTTATCGAGACTTACCTTAGAGTTATCAACTTGTAATGTTTCTTTTGCATACTTAGCATCTTCTACACGAAGAAAAAACATGGTATTTTTTTCTACATTTTTATCTTTATAGTTTAGTGTTACTTTTTTATCATTTGGCTTTTCATAATAACTAATAGGCAATAAAACATACATCTTGTGTGCATCTACAGGATGTTGCAAGATTGTATATCTCTTGTTATCAACTACTACATTATTGTAATGTATATTTTTTTCTTTTTTAAATTCAAATAGTGCCGTTTTACCATTTGGGATGATAGAACTTGATATGGCAATATCCAAAGCATTCAGAGTAGAAATACACACTAATAAAAAATAAAAAAATCTCATCAATACTCTTTTAAGGAGCGAGCTATATCTCTTTTTTGATCTTTTTCTTTTAAATCTTGTCTTTTATCGTGAAGTTGTTTTCCCTTTGCTATAGCAATTTGGATTTTCACGATATTTCTAGCATTAAAGTAGAGTTGCAAAGGGATAATTGTATAGCCATCTCTGTTGACTGCTTTTTGCATCTTTTGCAACTGCTTTTTATGCAGAAGAAGTTTACGAGAACCACGCTCTTCATGCCCATAATAATGATGCGTTGTATCCAATCGTCCAATATGTGCATTAAATAAAAAAGCCTCATCTCCAACAAAGCGGATAAAACTATCTTTTAAATTTACGCGTTTTGCACGAATCCCTTTCACCTCACTACCACATAACACAAGACCAGCTTCAAACTTCTCTTCTATAAAATAATCATGATAAGCTTTTTTATTTTTTGCTAATGTTTCACCCATGTTTCACCTTTCA
>JALSLJ010000035.1 GCA_026988315.1 Sulfurimonas sp.
TAAGTAAAAAGATAAGGTAAATGTGTAACTAAACTTTTATATGCTGATACTAGTTTTTGATGAGTGAATGACTCTTGCAATGTGTCAGGGTTTATGGTTTTCTCTGCTAAAAAATCTTTATGCTTTTTATACCACTCATTAAGTTTTTTTGTAAAACTAGTTTGAGTTGTTGATGTCCAATATCTAAAAGTCTTTGAAGAAGTTGCTTGTAGTCTTTAGTTAGTTCACTTTGAACATGCTTCCAGATAAGAACCTCGCCAGATAAAATATCTTTAAATACTAGTGTACCTAGCTTGTCTTTTTTCTTTCCGTAAAAAGTAGCATCACAGACGATAACTACTTCTCTTGGATTGTGAGTTTTTTCTGCTGGTTCATATTCAAATATTTGTTTTCTTATCCATGGAATACTATGCTTATAATCACATGCTAAATCTTTTAAAATTTGTCTACGATAAACATACTTTTTAAAGATAGTTTCCTGTAGATTTTTTGGTCTTCTTTTTGAGCTAATCCAACTATCACATTCATGACAATAGTATCTCTTAATTCCTCTTCTTGAACCTTTGGAAATAGTGTTTTTAGAATCACATTTTGGACAAGTTTTAGAGATTTTTTACAATCATTTGTAAATAAACCTTTGTTTACACCCAATATACCGAAGTTTTATGAATGTTTTAGGAGCCCGAATTTTTCATTAAACCAGAGTTGTAGATGTAAGTGTAGCAAAAAAGATTAGTATGCGTGAGATAAGAAGTAAATGATTTTTTCTTTTAAAAGTCGTTGTTCTTCTTTATTATAATCATGCGGTGAAAGGATAGAACTAAGTAAATTTTTTAAATTCATATAGTGATCCTATCTTTTTGCAATCATTATATAACTTTTATGCACAAAAAGTCAATATTATTTATTTAAAATAAGCACTTGTGTAGCCAACTACTCTTGATGTGTCATTACTAGCATCTGCACTTGTTCTATAATCTAATATAGTGGCATTTAAATGTAGTTTTTTAGCACTCAAAATCATAGCCTCAACACCTATCTTTCCACAAGCTTCACATCCAGAATGAAGTAAACCTATATCTTGTTTCTCTATAGCTTGTAAACAAATATTGTCTAGTATGTTTGCATATTCTTGAGAGTGAAAATGACTTAAATCGGTACTAATTATAACTCCATAGTCATCTTGTTCTAAAACATAATCTATAATTTGAGAAAGAAGTGTCGCATCCGTTTTTGAATATACAAGCTCAACAATATTCACATCATCTATATAATACTTTAAAAATGGAAACTGTACCTCTGTAGAGTGTTCTGCATGAGCTTGACTGAAACATGAGAGGTTAAACTTTTCATGTAGTTTTTGTGCCATTGCATTATCACTTCTTATATCTTCAAAGGGGGTCTCAAAGCTCTCAAAATTAGATATGCTTATCCCATCAAAGACCACTCTATGAGATGGACCGATAACAAGAAACTTTTTTATACCACTTTTGTGCAAAACTCTATATGCAATGTTTGCAGTGTAGCCTGAGTAGATATATCCAGCATGTGGAACTATCACTGCTCTTGTTTTTATATCAGGAAGTTTAAATTTTTCATCATATATTTTAGTGAAATGTTCAAAGTATCTCTCTAGTTCAATATCCCTTGCTGGATAAAAAGTACCAGCAACACTCCTCATCTGTCTTTTCATTGCCAAACTCCTTTTATAGGCTCTTTACAAGATTTACAAACTCCATTGCTCAAATCTATCACATCAGAACCAAATCCTATTCTATCTATGAGTTTATCTCCACATTTATAGCAATATGTACTATTATCATTTTGAATATTTCCTAAATAAATGTACTTGATTCCATAGCTTTGTGCAATTTTTTTAGCTTTTAAAAGAGTCTCCAAAGTAGTGTTTGGCGTATCAAGCATTTTGTAGTCTGGATGAAAAGCACTAAAGTGCCAAGGGATGTCAGTTCCAAGCTTTGATGATATAAATTGTGACATCTTATGAATCTCCTCTTTTGAATCATTAACTCCAGGGATGAGAAGGGTGGTGATTTCGAGCCATATATCACTTGAAGCAAACTCTATAAGTGATTCGAGCACACCATCTAGGTTGGTTTTTAAAACTTTTTTATAGTAATCATGCGAAAAACTTTTAAGGTCTATGTTGGCAGCATCGAGCCATGACTTCATATCTTCTAAGACCTCTTTTGATTCATAACCACTTGATACAAACACATTTTTCATCCCTTTTTCTCGTGCAAGAACCCCTATATCTTTTGCATAGGGGTACCAGATAGTTGGTTCATTGTATGTATAGCTGATACTTTGTGTTTTGTTCTCAATCGCTAAGTCAACTATATCTTGCGGTGTATATATAACACTCTCATCTATTTTTGTTGTTTGTGAGATGGAGTAGTTTTGACAAAATGGACATTTAAAGTTACATCCGACTGTTCCAATTGAGAGAGATTTAGAAGCGGGTAAAAAATGATAAAGCGGTTTTTTTTCAATTGGGTCTATATGAACAGCACTCGGATGTGCGTATGTTTTATTTACAAGGTGCGAGTCTCTGTTGTAATTGATACCGCATATACCATTTTTATCTTTTTTTAGTGTGCAGTAATGTTTACATAAAAGACACACGATTGCATTATCATCTTTATATCGGTAGTATTTCATTGAACCTTCCTTTGAGATGTTCAACACTGTACCTATAGATAGTTGGATGTTGTGCATAGATAGATGGATCTGTCCCGGCTTTCATACTAAGATGCTCTAAAAACTGCATAGGTTTTGGTAACTGTTCCCAAACCTGAGGTAAAAATGTACCTTGATAAACACCATGTTTTAAAATAAGTCCATCGACATTTGGTGTGACTTTTTGAAGCAGGTCATTATAGTTTTCATACTCTAAAATTTCAGGAGTACTCAAAACTGAAACTTCAAGTGTTAGTTCTGAGAGCTCATCAAGCCTTAGAGGGCTAAATCTGGAGTCATTAAATGCTGAAGATATTGCATTGTGTATTATATCTTCGAGAAAAGAAGTGTGTGCAATTATGGAACCTATGCAACCACGCAATTTATGCGAAAATTCTAATGTAACAAAAGTTGCAACATTCTCTTGCAAAAACGGATAGTGGGAAAGGAGTTCTTCTTTGTTAAATTTATACTCAGTATCAAATCTACTGAGTATCGCACTTTTTGCAATGCGTAGTACAATCTTGTCTATCATAATAAAACCTTTTAACAAGAATACTATTTTTTAGATTTTATCTTGCTTCTTTAATTGCTTCAAGGGCTGCAGCATAGTTTGGCTCATTCGTAACCTCAGCGACAATCTCTTTATATACAACAGTACCACTTCTGTCAATAACAAATACACTTCTAGCACTCAAACCTTTTAGTTTATTATCAGCCATAAGGACACCGTAAGCTTTGCTTACCTCTTTTTCTATATAATCAGATGCAACGCTTAGATTAGCTATCCCCTCTGTTGTGCAAAAACGCTCAGATGCAAATGGCAAGTCCATAGAAACAACTGTAGTTTCACAAATGTCAAGATTATTTACATCTTGGTTAAATCTTCTAGTCTCAGCAGCACAAGTGTCTGTATCTAAAGATGGAAGAGTGATGAGGAGTTGTATATTATCTTTAGCTCCACCAATCTCTATATCACTTAAATCAGTAGCAATAGCTGTTACAACTGGTGCTTTATCACCTACATTGATTTCATCACCTGATAGTTTTACGGGGTTTCCTAAAAATGTTGTTGTTTGCATGAAGTTTCCTTAAAGAATTTTTAATTATTTTATCATAAAAACTGTATAAGTTATCTTCTTTACTTATGCCCTTTATGCTTTTTTTCAAAGTCTGTTTCATAAATATACTCAGAGATAATTTCTAAAGTATCTAAACCAAATCCTAGTTCTGGCATCAATGCATGTTTTTTGATAGCATCACGCATAATTGAGGTCTCTTTTTGTGGATGTTGTACCCAAGCAGACATATATTTAATAAAATCTTCTTTTTGAGGGAATGCATCCATGTATCTTTGTTTAAACTCTATGACAGAGGGTGCAGAAACAGTTTTACCCTCAAAATGGCAGGTTGTGCAGTTGCCGTGAAATAGTAATGAAGCATAAGGGTTAGCTTGAAGGTTTAAAGTAAAAAGTAGTGGAATGAAAAATATTTTGAACATATTTGTAGGAGAGCTTATTCGCTCTCTTTTTTAGGCTTTAATGCTTTTATATTTATTTTTTTACCTGTACGGCGCCTTGTGGAGACTTTTTCATCATTGTGTTTTGGAGTACCGTCATAACGGTGGTTACGCTCACCTGATCTTCCTGAAAACATTGCTTTTCCATTTTCATCTTTTCCAAGGTATTTTGATTTAGAGTTTTGTGAGTGCTTGCCAGATCTTTCATTGTTTTTGCGTGCTTTAGATGCTTGTTCTTTAGATGCTTTAGCTCTCTCTTGCAGTAGTGAATCAGGCTCAAATCCTTTAATCACCTCTTGTTTTAAAGCTCTCTCAAGAAGTGTTTCAATAGGGTATAGTTTTTTATGTTCACCTTCATCTAGCAGTATTGAAGCATATATAATAGCATGAGCCAATCTAACCATATAAACAATCGAAGTATCTGGCAAGTCATAACTAATAAGCATATCACATTTGAGTTTATTATCTTTTGTTAATTCACTATCGGTTAATACCGTAACATTCTCATTTGCAAGGTTTTTAAGTTCTTCTATCTCATCGCTTGTAACAATTAAGATACTTTTATCCGTGTTATTTTTTAGTAGAAAATTCAGTAGTTCATTTTTACGTTTAGTGTCACATGGGTGAACACAATGATTGTGGCGTTTAACAGAGATAGTATCTGATGACATTAAGAGTCCTTGATTACATTAAAATTTTATATAATTATAGCGTAAGGAACTTAATTGCATAAAAAAAGTTTTTTGATTATAATGGACAACATTAAAACATATGTTAAGGAAACATTATTTGAATAAAAAAAACATGATTTTAGAAGTAGCAGAACAGTTATTTGCCAGTGAGGGATATACATCAACTTCCATAGATGATATAGCATCAAAATGTGATATTACAAAGGCTGCTATATATTATCATTTTAAAAATAAACAAGAACTTTATAGATATATTTTACAAAAAAACTTTATGAATTTAGCTCAAAATATAGAAATTGCTGTAGGGAATGAAGATAAGGTTGAAAACAAATTTATCGCCTATGTTATCACCTTTGCTCAAGAGATACAAAACAGCAAACATATAGCGTCACTACTTATGCGAGAGATGGCAAACGGTGGAAAAGATATGCCTCCAGATGCTCTAAAAGAGATGTTAAGAACTTTTAAATCACTTACCCTTATTATAAAATCTGGAAATGAACAGAAAATATTTAAATGTATAGAACCAATGATTATGCAGATGATGATTATAGGTTCATTGTCTTTTTTATTTACAACTCAAAAAATAAGAAAAAAGGTAAAAGAAGAATCCGATACTGGAGCTAAAGTAGATATACAACACAGCTTTGAGCAAAGTGCCTATAAGATATCAATGACTCTTTTGAACTCCTTGGAAGAGTAGCATTAGACAATATTTTGCAATAGTTAATGAAATAGTTGCTACAATACTAAACGATTGTTAAGTAAGGTGAATATAATATGATAAAAATGTTATCTGTACTCTCTTTGGTGAGTCTCTCTTTAATGGCTCTTACTTTGGATGAAAGTGTTGATGCAGCACTAGAGAATAGCTCTAAACTTAGTGAAATTAAACTAAATAAAGAGATTAAAAAATTACATAAAGAAGAAAAAAGTGGACTGCAATATGGTGAACTTAGTTTAGTTGGAAGTTTTGATCATTATAATCTTCCTAGAACACTTGCTCCAATAACTCCAGCATCTATATCCCCATCAACTCCAACTACACAAGATTTATTTAGTCTTGGACTTAATTACTCTGTAGCACTGTTTACTGGTTTTGCACAAACAAGAAATGTAGAGATAGAGCAGTTGCAAGTTGAGAGTGCTATTAGTATGGAAAACTTAACTAAAGAGCAGATTATTTACAATGTTAAAAACATATATCTCTCTATCCTTTCTTTAGATAAGCAGTTACAATCACTCAATGATTATTTTAAAGCTCAAAGTGCTTTTGTGGATGTTATAAAAGAGGAAGTAAAACTTGGGAAAAAAGCTTATATAGATGAGTTAAAAGCAAAAAATGATTTAGAATCTATTAAAGCAAATAGACAAACCCTTTTAGCAAATAAAGATATTTTAAAAGCGTCGTTAAAATATTTTATAAATCAAGATATAAACACTTTAGAAGATATAGGGATTACAGTCTCCAAGGTGGAATTTGACATAGCTAATATTGACTCGCTTGATAGATTAAAAGTGTTAGATTTAAGCTTACAAGCTATAGATAAAAAAGTAAAGATAAAAGAATCTTCTTACTATCCTCAGGTTTCACTCAACGGTTACTTCGGAGAAAATTTTGGCTTTAATGATGCAACCAATGTAAATGATGGTGACTTTGATAGTGAAACTATCTGGCAGGTTGGAGTGAAGCTAAAATATAATTTGTATGACTTTGGCTCAAGAGGTGCATCTGTAGAGTCTGCGAAGGTTGAAAAACTCCAAAATAGCATAAAAAAAGAAGATATGAAGCGAGAAATTACAAAAGATGTTACTACTGCACTAGCAAAACTCAACGAGAGTATCTCCACCTATGAAAGTACAAGTTCACAGTTTGAACTTTTGCAAGAGAGTGCTGAGATAGAGCAGGTGAGATACGAAAGTGGAGCTGCAACTATAAATGATTTGCTATTTATAAATGCTCAAAAAGAGCTAGCAAGATCAAAAATGATAGATTCAAAATACGCATATCAAAAAGCTATCTACTACATAGAATACATACTAGAAAAAGGAAATAAATAGATGAAAAAAATCATACCAATAATAATATTTGCAATAATTGCTGTAATTGCAGGGAGGTTTTTGTTAGGAGAAAAGCAAAAAGTTGAAAATGCCCCTGTGGCAGTTAAACCAACTATATCGGTTAAGTTAGCAGATGCAGAACAATCAACTCTAACAGATAAAAAAAGCTATCTTGCTACTTTGTATGCTGATAAAAGTGTAAACATCTCATCAAAGCTCAGTGGCTATATAGAAAGCGTAGCTGTAAAAGAGGGCGATGTTGTAAAAAAAGGGGATTTACTTGTAAAGATAGACTCTGCAGAAATCAAAACAAATATAGACTCTCTTAAGGGTTCTATTGAGGCAATGCAAAAAGATTTAGACTATAAAACATTGGTTTATGAGCGAAATAAAAAACTTTATGAGAAAAAAGCACTCTCCAAAGAGAAACTAGACCTCAGTGCAGTTGCTTTAAGCGCAACAAATGCAAATATAAATGCAAATTCTCAAAAAGTTCTCTCTTTACTTAATCAACTTGAATACTTAAATATTAAAGCACCTTTTGATGGGGTTGTCTCTACCATCATAACTCATAAAGGTGACTTAGCTATGCCAAATAAACCAATCATAAAACTAAATAACATAGAGCAAAAACTAATCTTTTCATTTGTTGATAAAAAGGTTAAAAAAGATATGAGTGTTTTTATAGAGGGTGTTAAATATGGAAAAATTAAAACCATATACGATGATGCTAAAAACGGTTTAAAAGTTGCAGAGGTTGAGGTGTTTAAGCATATAGATGCAACAAATGGTGAAAGTTTTAGAGTTGATGTTGTGTTTGATGAAGTTGATGGATGTAAGGTTGATACAAAAGCTATACTTTATGATGATGGTAAAAATTATTTACTAGAGTATAAAGATGGTTCGTTTGATTTTTTAGGTATAGATATAGTGTTGGTCGAAAATGACAAGGCAATAGTTACTCCATGTACACCAAACAAGATAGCACTCTCTTCACAAAGTAAGCTCTCAATTTTGCCACAGTATAAAGATGTGAATATCATAGAGGCAAAATAATGAAGAAGTCCAATAGTTTCATAGAGGCACTCTTAAATAGACCCTCTTTTATATTTTCATTTCTTACACTTTTTATATTTTTAGGGATTGTTGGATATACAAAAATAAATCATAAACTATTTCCTGATTCAAACTACCCTCAAATCGCTATAGCAATTGTCCAGCCTGGTGCATCTGCTGAATCCATGGCGACCAATATTGCTGTGAGTGTTGAAGAGGAGTTTTACACACTAGATAAGGTAAGAAGAGTATTTTCTACAACTATTGATGAGGTAAGTGTGATAAATGTAGAGTTTGAATATGAAAAAGATATAGATGCTGCTTCAAATGATGTGAGTAGCTCTTTAGAGAAGATAAAAAGTAAACTTCCATCTTCTATACTTGCCCCGCAGATTATAAAAATCACTTCAGCAACTGCACCCATACTTACAATCGCAATATCACCTAAAAATGATGAGATTTCACTAGAAGATATAAGAGAACTAGCAGACACTAAACTAAAAAAACAACTTATAAAGATGGATGGAGTTAGTAATGTTGATATCTTTGGTGGATATAAAAAAGAGATTCAAATTATAGTTGACAAAGATAAACTTGAAGCATTACATCTTTCTATATCTCAAATCATAGCAGTTATATCTTCAAACAACAAAGATTTAGCAGCAGGATTTATAACAAACGATAAGGGTCGTTATCTTTTAAAAGCATCTCTTAAAAGAGATAATATTCAAGCTTTAAAAGAGCTCTCAATCACACCAAGTGTAAGCCTTCAAGATGTAGCAGATGTTACACTATCCTCTTATGAGAACTCTGCTGAGTATTTTGGAAATGGGAAAAAGTCCATAGCACTAGCCGTTCAAAGGGGTGATAGTGCAGATATTATCAAAACTATAGATAAAGTTGAAAAAGAGATTCAAACTCTTAGAGAGAGGTATAAAAACCTAAACTTTGAGATAAGCGATACACAAAAAGAGACCATAGAACAAAGCACTACAAATATGTTTGAGTCACTTCGTGATGCGATTATCATGTCAACCATAGTTATATTTTTCTTTCTTGCTAGTTTTAGACAAGTTTTAGTTGTACTGATAACAATCCCCATAGTTTATGCAGCTACTATTGCTCTTATGTGGATAGTTGGAATTGAGTTTAATGTTGTAACATTAACTGCTGTTATCTTAGCTCTCGGGTTATTACTAGATGATACCGTTGTTGTTATGGAAAATATTGAGAGGCATTACAGGGAACTCAATGATGATATACATAAAGCGGTGTTTACAGGTACAAAAGAGATAATGTTTGCTGATTTGTCTGGAACTATAACAACCATGATTGCTCTTGCTCCTATGCTTTTTGTGGGTGGTTATCCACAAACAGTTTTTCAGCCTCTAGTTGGAACACTTTTACTAGCACTCGCTGCTTCGTATGTTATATCTATAACAGCGGTGCCACTTTTATCACTTCATATTTTAGCAATAGATAATAAGTTTATAAATACAAGTGAGAAGTTTTTTCATAGTGCATTTGGTAGAGTTACAGATGGTGCACAGAGATTTTTTTCTGGTGCTGTAAAGATGGCACTAGAGAGTAAAAAAATAGCCTTTATATATTTTGCCATTTTAATATTTTTGTTTTTAACAAGCGTAAAAGGTGTTATGCCTACGGTTGGTCAAGAGCTTATGCCCCCAATGGACACAGGGGGTGTGAAGGTTGCTGTTAGTGTTGATTCAAATCTTCCAATTGAGAGTTCTCAACTTGTAGTGGAGCAAATTGATGAGATTTTGCGTAAACATGGAGAGATACTAAGAGTCTCAAGCTCCATAGGTTCAGAAGCTGGTGTTGTAAGCATTGGAAGTGGTAGCGGGATAGATAAAATTGTAATAAATGCTACTTATATAGATAGATACCAAAGAGATGAGAGTATTTGGGAGATACAAAGAGAGCTTAGAAAAGAGATTGCAGAGATAGAAAATATAAAACATTTTGAAGTTGTTGATTATGGTGCTACTGCACTTGCTAGTATCCGTGCCAATTTAGATGTTACACTTTATAGTGAGAACATAGAAGACCTAGTTATTGCTGGAGATATGATAGAAAAAGCTATCTATAATACTCAAGGAATAGTCTCAGTTTCAAGAACATGGGATATGGATAAAGTGGTTTATGACTTAGAGATAGATGAAGTTATGGCACTCTCATACGGGCTAACAAGCTCAGAGTTGATGTCTCAGGTACAAGTACTGCTTCATGGTGCTTTAATCTCTTCATATCCAAGAGAAAATAGTTCAGACTATATGGTGAGAGTTTGGGTGGATGAAGAGTATAGAGATTCAAAATCTACAATACTCTCAACTAAAATAACTACAAAAAAAGGTTTAGTTGAGTTGCAAAAGTTTGCAAAACTAAACAAAGTAGTAGAGCCTACAGTGATTACAAGAGAGGGGCTACAATACACTTTAAATGTTTATGGATTTAGAGAAAAAGCGGCGATTTCGCACATCATGGCATCCTTTGAAGAGGTTTCTAAAGATATAGTTCTCCCTCCTAGTGTTACAATGGAGCAAACAGGAGATATAAAGCAGTTTAAGAGTTCAGCCGCAAGGATGATAGGTGCTATCGGCTTTGCAATAGTGCTCATCTTTTTTACACTTATCACCCTTTTTAATTCTGTTAAAATTTCTATAATGATTTTATTATCTATCCCTTTAACTATCATAGGTGCTTCATGGATTATGCTAATTTTAAATTATCATACATCTATGCCAGCGATGATGGGTTTTATGCTTCTAAGTGGTGTCATAGTTAACAATGCCATACTTTTGATACATTTCGCTTTAGAAAAGATGCAAGAGGGATTAAAGAAAAGAGAAGCTATGTTGGAGTCCATAAGGATAAGAACAAGACCAGTTCTTATGACAGCTTTTGCGGTAACAGCAGGTATGTTGCCAGTTGCCCTCGGTAGTGCTATAGGCTTAGAGAGACTTGCCCCACTTGGAGCTGTTGCTATTGGTGGACTTATGATAGGAACATTTTTAACACTTTTGTTTATCCCGTTAGTATTTATATGGACCATTAACGATAAAGATAAAGACTTGTTGTAATTTTGTTGATTTTATTATTTTAAGAATTTTATTATGTTAATTAAAATAAAATTCTAAAAAAAAATAGGCGAAATATGAAGATTTGTAGAAAAAGAGTTGTTTTTTTATTTTTAGTGAGCGTTCTTTTAAGCTCTAGTGTTTTTGCAGGAACTACTTTTATGGCTTCAGGGAGTGCAAAACAGTATGAAATAACAACTACTCAAAAGGCAACAGGTGGTGATATTTCACTTTTTGATTATCAGTATTTAGTAAGAATGGAGTCAAAATATTTTGGTTCACTAAAATACTCCAAAACATTTGCTGAGTATGATAATAAAAATTTTAATGAAGTTGATTATAAATCAAGTGTGTTGATGTACTATACTGATCCTATGGCAATTATGATTTTACCTAGCTACAATTTGAAAAAGTTTGATGAGCCAAATAGAAAGTATAAAGAACAAACTGTTTCTATCTGGCTTGGATTGTTTTCATACTCTCAAAGAGAAGATGAAAATAGCTCTTCAATAATAAAATCAAAAAGATATGGGCTTACAACCTCTAAGTTTGCTGAAGAGTATAGACACCTTATAAGCTATGGCTTTCGAAATGCAGATGATATATCAGAAGGTCTTTTAGCCGATAGAGTAGTTCAGCTTGAAAATAATTTATGTTCCTCAGCATTTTGGTATTCAGGTGGATACCAATACTGTTCGTTTGATGATTTTAATATGTATGCGTATTATGGACTTTCTTACGATTATTATGCAATAGATGTAGAGCATGATATCTATGGTGAAGGGAGAGGAACAGGCTTTATGTATGGTGCCAATGCCTTGCTTGAACTTTCATATAACCCTTTTGAAAACAATTCTATAGTTTTTGGGATAGATTATTCATATTTTGTGGGTACTGAGACTATTGATTTTGAAACAGTTGAGTTTCAGGATGATGTATCCCGTAAAAATTTTGCAACATCCTTTAAATATGTAGGTAGATTTTAATCGGATAAATATTATATTGTTTTAACAAAGAGGTAACTTTTTTTTAAAAAACCATTTTTTTCATAAAATTTATGAGCTTCTTCTCTAGCAAATCCTGAGGAGAGGACAATACTTTGACACATCCCCATTTTTGAGTAATCTATCAAATATTCCAACATCATCTCCCCATATTTTTTACCTCTGTATTTTTCATCAGTTACAAAGTCAAAAACATACAGATGTCTTTTGTGGTAAAGATTTGTTTGAATCGCAACACCAGCATAAGTGATAAGTTTTTCTTTGTCAAAAATACCTAGCATTTTATACTCCATATGTCGCATATCATATATGAGGTCTTCAAAATCTTTATAGCTTAGTTCAGTACGAAGCTGAGATACAAGCTCATAAGCTGTGTATAGTTCTTTTAAATCAAGTTCTCTTATCTGCATATTTTATCTATCCATTAATCAATCTTTTGTATGCATTATAGCAAATTAGAGATGCCCAACAAGTGTTAATATAAGATAAAGTAATTAACAACTACAATACCCTTAGATATAATTTATAGAGCAGGAGTTATTTGAATGAAAAACAGTATAACAATGATAGATAATAGAACAAATGAAAGTTATGAGTTTAATATTATAAATGCTACAAAGGGACCAAGTGTAGTTGATATATCTACTTTTTATAAAGAAACAGGAATGTTCACATATGATCCTGGTTTTACATCTACAGCTAGTTGTAAATCTGATATAACATTTATAGATGGTGATAAGGGTAAGCTTACTTATAGAGGAGTTGAGATTAGTGAACTTGCCTCAAAACATAGCTATATGGAGGTTTGTTATCTACTTTTAAACTCTAAATTTCCAAGTAAAGAGGAGTCAGAAGATTTAGATTTGGAACTAAGACATAGAGGTTTTTTACATGAGGGATTGATGAATCTTTTTCGTGCTTTTCCATCAAATGCACACCCAATGGCAACCCTCTCTTCTGCTACATCTGCACTTTCATCGTTTTACTATGATCATTTAGATATAGAACATGAAGAGGAGTATCAGGAGATGGCTAGAAGAATCATCGCTAAAATCCCCACAATCGCAGCATTTGCCTACAGACATTCTATTGGTGCACCGTTCATCCAGCCTGATATAGACAGAGGGTTTACAGAGAACTTTTTGTATATGCTTCGTGCGTACCCAGGTGGAAAGATGCATAGAAATGCAAACGGTGAAGACCACATCAGAGAGATAGAGGTAAAAGCACTTGATACTATCTTTACTCTTCATGCAGACCATGAGCAAAATGCTTCAACTACAACAGTTAGAAATGTAGCCTCAACAGGAGCACATCCATATGTGGCTATAAGTGCAGGAATATCTGCACTTTGGGGAAGAGCACACGGTGGAGCAAATGAGTCTGTAATCAACCAGCTTAAAATGATAGGAAGCGTTGATAATGTAGATGCTTTTATAGCTAGAGCAAAAGACCCTGATGATGATTTTAGACTTATGGGTTTTGGTCACCGTGTTTATAAAAATTTTGATCCTCGTGCAAAAGCTCTCAAAGGACTTCAAGACCAACTCAAAGATGAACTGCATCTTGATTCAGGACTGATGCAAATAGCGAGTAGGATTGAAGAGATAGCATTAAATGATGAGTACTTTATAAAAAGAAAACTGTATCCAAATATAGACTTTTACTCGGGTGTAATTTTAACAGCCCTCAAAATTCCAACATCCATGTTCACACCAATTTTTGTAATAGGAAGAACAGTAGGATGGATAACTCAGTGGATAGAACTCAAAAAAGACCATAAAGCAAAAATAGCCAGACCTAGACAGCTCTACTTAGGGAAGTAGAGCAAAAATGAGAAATCATATTATATTTCTGTAAGTTTTATAAAAGTTTAGAAGTAGTATGTTTATGCAAGTATCAGACTTAATTAAAATACGGGGTTTGAAAATTCATTTTATTCAACTTCAAACTCTTATTCAATCCTTGATGCAAACTAATCATATTTTTCATAACACTCATCAAGCTTTTGCGCGAAGTGTTTCTCTGTAGTTTGAGTCAGCCTTGAAACTATTTTCTTTAGATCTTTACTCGCTTGTAATTTTGGTTTCAATGTTAAATATCGCTGTACTATCCTTTTCCGATGGAAGTGACATATTTCAAGGAAAGTTTGTTACACAACCACTATTGGCTACTTTTGCATTGGAACATCTTTAAATATATCTGAGTCAATTAAAGCAGTTTTAGTGTTTTTTATAATTCATTATAAAAATACCTTATCACCTTATGTAAGATGTGTTAGAGCAGGGCAGTAAAAATTAAAGATAATCAACTTTTAAACAACTCTTAGCTATAATCGCGAAAAATATAATAGGCACTTAATTCCCCTTGGTGTCTAAACGAGAGAAATAATCATGGTAAGTGTAAATAATTTAATAATGCGTTTTGGAAATAGAGTTCTATTTCAAGATATCAACCTTAAACTTGATCGTCATAAAAGATACGGACTAATTGGTGCAAATGGTGCTGGAAAAACAACATTTTTAAAAATTCTTTCTGGTCAAATAGATGAGTACGAAGGTGATATCAATATTGAGAATGGATTAAAGGTTGGAGTACTTGGGCAAAATCAATTTGCTTTTGAAGACTTTACAATTATGGATGCTGTTCTTTATGGTAACAAAAGACTTTATGATGCTATCAAAGAGAAAGAGGAACTATATGCTACTGGTGACTTTGAAGATGATGCTGTAAATAATCGTCTTGCCGATTTAGAAGTTATCTGCGTTGAAGAGGATCCAACCTATGAGTATGATGTAAACATTGCTAAAATCTTAGAAAATGTTGGCATCCCTGCAGATCAACACCAGAATCTTATGAGCACACTGGACTCTGCTGATAAGTTTAAGGTTTTACTTGCACAGGTTTTGTATCCTAAACCTGATGTATTATTCCTTGATGAGCCTACGAATAATCTTGATATTGAAACTATTAGTTGGCTAGAACATGAACTAAAGCGCCATGATGGTACACTTGTTGTTATCTCTCACGATAGACACTTTTTAAATGCAGTAGTGACAAATATTTTAGATGTGGATTACCAGAAGATTCGAGAGTTTACTGGAACCTATGATGATTGGTACATTGCTGCAAATGTTATCGCAAAACAAAATGAACTTGATAATGCAAAAAAAGAGAAAGAAAAAGAGCAACTAGAAGCTTTCGTTCGCCGTTTCTCTGCAAATGCTTCAAAAGCCAAACAAGCAACCTCGAGACAAAAACAACTTGACAAATTAGTTATAGAAGATATAAAACCATCTTCTCGCCGTGACCCAAGTATAGTTTTTAAAGCTAAAAGAGTGATGGGTGATGAAGCGCTTAACATTGTTGGAGTAAACCATACATATGATGATGGCAATGAAGTTTTAAAAGATATTAACTTAAAATTTGATCCAGATGAAAAAGTTGCACTCATTGGGCCAAATGGTGCGGGTAAAACAACTTTACTCAAAATAATTATGGAAGAGTTAAAGCCTAGTAGTGGTGAAGTTCACTGGGGTGCTACGATTGAGAGCTCATACTTTCCACAAGATACAGCAGATACTATTAGTGGAGATGGAACTCTTTATGATTGGTTAAGAGCCTTTGACCCTAAGCGTGAAATTGCTGAGATTAGAAACTGTCTTGGTCGTATGCTTTTTAATGGTGAACAGCAAGAAAAATCAGTTGAGAGTATATCTGGTGGTGAAAAACATAGAATGATGTTAAGTAAAATGATGCTTGAGGGTGGAAATTTTTTAGTTCTCGATGAGCCTTCAAATCACCTTGACCTTGAGGCTATCGTTGCGCTTGGTGAAGCACTTTTACAGTTTAAAGGAAATGTGATTTGTGTATCTCATGACCGTGAGTTACTTGACGCTTTTGCTTCTCGTATCATAGAGATTCATGCTGATGGGAGTATTACAGATTTCAAAGGAACTTATGAAGAGTACGCTGAGAGAAAAGAAAATGGCAAAGTATAAACATTTTTTAGGTTTAGGTATTGCTGGAAATTTTGCACTTCACCTAGCACAAGCGGGTGAGCTTGAAGAGTTTAAAGATATCATTACAGCAGATGAAGCAGCTCCAAAAGGGATGTTTCCTTTTTATCTACCTAAGCCAGTAAGTGGTGCTAAAGAAATTTTAGGTATGTTTCCATTATCAAGTTCTGCTATAAAACTTCCAGATGCGGATGTAAATGTTCAAGCAGAACCAGAAGTTGGACTTGTATGTAAAATACAATATAAAGATAAGAAAATAGTTAAAATCATTCCAACTCACTTTGGTGCTTATAATGACTGCTCTATCCGTGTAGCAGGTGCGAGTAAAATTAGTGACAAGAAAAACTGGGGTGCTGATTCCAAAGGGATAAGTGACAATTTAATCTCCATAGATAAGTTTGAAGATGGCGGAGTTATGGATAATTACTCAATATGTAGTTTTTTACGTCGTGATGACGAAGTTCGTGCTTATGGTGAAGATGTTGAACTAAATGGTTATAGTTATTTTTATGAGAAACTAGAAGCATGGATGGTCAACCAAATCAACACACAAGAGGATTTTGGTCCACTTGAGCCACTAAGTGAATATATTGCTGAGTGTGAGTACCCTACTGAAGCTGTTATCAGCATCGGTGCTACAAGATACACGCCATATGGTGAGACTACATTTTTAAAGAGCGGTGATGAAGTTATTATTGTTGTTTATAATGCAAAAAATATCTCTGCACAAGATGTTGTTAAAAGTGTAGAAAATAAATCTTATGATAACTCAAACATGAGTGTCCTAGCACAAAAAGTTCTCTAATCAAATTATGAGTAGAGGCAAAAAGCTAGATATATTTATCGGTGCAGATATTGAAGATAGTTGGGCAGAGATTCAAGCCCCTAGAAAATCTACAATCTCAAACGAAATTTTAGAACCTTCTAAACATTTTCTTATGTTTAAAAAAGAGAAACGCCGTGGGAAAACTGTAACCTTAGTCGGCGAATTTAAATTACCTAAAAATGACGCAACAGCAACACTCAAAACTTTGAAAAAAAAGCTTGGATGTGGTGGCAGTTACAAAGATAACTGGATGGAGTTTCAAGGTGAACTAAAAGATAAGCTTCGTGCACTTTTAATACAAGAGGGTTTTAGATTTAAACATAAGCACTAAACAGATACCTTCTTAGAAACCTTTGCAAAACTTACATCTGTACTCAAAACAAAACAATCCCTACCGCTCTCTTTTGCTTCATAAAGCATCTTATCTGCTAGAGAGATGAGAGCATCATCATCAAGTGCGTCATCAGCTACACAACACACAACACCAATAGAGATAGTTACAAACTCATTAACCTTAGAGGTTTCATGCCTAATCTCTCTACCTCTGATAGCATCACAAATATTTTGAGCTAATTTAGCACTGTTAAGCTCATCTGTGTCAGTGAGTAAAACACCAAACTCTTCCCCGCCAAGCCTGAAAACAAAATCACTAGGGCGTTTGAGCGTATCTTTTAAAACTTTTGCAACAGATTTTAAAGCGAAGTCTCCCTCTATGTGACCGTATGTATCGTTATATTGTTTAAAGAAGTCTATGTCTAACATCATAAAAGTTATATGGCATTTTGTTCTTTTAGCACGCTTAAGCTCTTTGTCGTAAATAAAGTTAAAATACCTTCTGTTGTGCAGGGATGTAAGTGCATCTGTATAGGAAACATTTTCCAGTTTTTTATTTGCTCGTTTTAATTTTTTAGTTGTAATTTCGAGTTTTGTTTGATCTCTTTGTATGCTTGCAAACACATGGTAAGATATAAATAAAACAGCAATGATTATAGCGAGCAGTACAATACCAACTTCAAATAAGGTTGAATTATATTTATTTAAAAATTGTTTTCTATCATATTTGGCAATTTCTATTTCGTATTGGATCATCTTTTTTATAATTGTATGCAGGTGAGTTATATATTTTGTTATTGAAACTATATTTATATCTTTCAAGTCTTTATTGTGCTGAAATACACTTGTAAAGTGTTTATTCGCATTTTCTATCTCAAGAGAAACATAATTTACATATTCCAACTCTTCATCTCTTTTAAAATGAGATTCATATTGAGACCAATATTTGTTTATTTTTCTAATAGAACTTTGAACTTGAGTGTTGGCTTGATCGAAACTAATCTCTTTGTTTTTTATGTTGTAAAATGTAGTAGCAACTTTTCCATGATAGATTTGTAGTATTTCATTGAGCTCAGTCACAGGTACTAATGAACCAAAATATAAAGAGTCCACACTCTTTTTCATTGAGTTGATATTGATAGCACCCATGATACCAACGATAATAAGACCAATCGTTATGAGTATAAAAAGAAAAAATAGCTTACTTCTAAGCTTTAAAGCTTCAATGAATTGCATATTGCTCCCTATGTTCAAAACCAAGTAGCAATTTATATGCCATTTTTTGCTAAAAAGTAATATTATGATAAAATGTAAATAATATTTTTGACTCAGGACTTAACAATATGAAAATAATTGAAGAAGAATATATCGACTTACAGCTATTTTTGCAAACATAATATGATGGAAGAAAAGTTAAAGCATATAGAAAAGCTCAGTTTTTTTAAATCATTAAAGAGTGAGCAACTTGATATAATTATCAATATCTCAAATGTAGTAAAGTATCCTAAAGGTTCCATCCTTTATTACGAAAATGATTTTTTCAATAAAATTTTCTTTTTGGTTTCTGGTCTCTTAAAGGTCTATAAAATAGATAAGTTTGAGAATGAAATTTTTTTGTATCACATTTATGAAAACACCCTTATATCGGAGCTCACTACATTAGAAAGTGATACTGTTCACTGTTTTTCAAATTCTGAATTTATGGAAGAGAGCGTTGTTTTAGAGGTTGATTTCATAGAGTTAAAAAAACAATTTTTATCTAAAAACATACTCAATAATGAGTTTATCAATGAGATACTATTAAAAACGCAACAGCTTCATTGCGTAGTAAATAGAGAATTGGTTTTTGATGCAACAGCAAAAGTTGCTTTTATGTTAAGTAACGATTTGGAGATATTTAACTCCCTTAAAAGACAGGAAGTCTCCTTTATGCTACATATCCAGCCAGAGACATTATCAAGAGTGCTAAAAAAATTAAAACGAAGCAATACAATAGAGATTAATCAATCATGTATTAGTATTTTAGATAAAGAAGCATTAAAAAGTATATATAAAGGTGTAGAGATATGAAAAAACCAAATAAGATTAGTACAAAAATTAAACTATTAGGTGCGTTGTTAATTGTTTTAATGTTAAGTGTTATCTCTACAACTATCTATCTAAATCAGCAAAATACAAAAGATGCTTTAATTGTCAATATAGTCGGTAAACAGAGAATGTTAACGCAAAAAATGGCTAAAAATGTATTTTATATACATTATAGTTCAAATAAAGACTTTTATGAATTAAATACAGCAATAGAAGAATTTATAAAAGGCTTAAATATTTTAAGGCATGGCTCACAAGATAAACAGATACCACCTGTCCCTACGCATAAAATCTCAGCACATTTATTTGAGGTAAATAAACTTTGGGATAAATTTTACGAGGATATTCAAAGCTTTAAACTCTTGACAAATTCAGATCTCAATAGAAAATATGAACTAGAGGAGATTGTAACTTCTATCTATAAGCAAAACACTATACTTTTAGATAGTGTAGATAAGCTTGTAACTATGTACACGGATCATAGTGAAGATAAAACAAACTTTATAAAAACATTTCAATTTGTATCAGGATTTATACTGCTTATTTTATTTATATATTCACTTTATCAATTAAGGACAATAGAATCCCATGTTGATGATTTTATGCAATACTCCAAAATGCTTGCTAATGATGGTGATGTCACAAAACTAGAACCAATTAAAATTGAGGCAGAGAGCGAAATAGAATTAGTTGAAGTCAGTGATACTATAAACTGCTTTATTAAAAAAATTAACTCTGCTGTTGATTATTCAAGTGAAGCATTACTACAGTCTCAACAAGCTTCACAAAAACTTGAAGAGTTAACAGATGAGTTTGATACGATTTTAGATGAGTTAAAAGATGCTTCAGTTATCTCAAAACATCTCAATAATAGTGAGGATATTGTGATAGAATCTACTGAAGATTTGATTAATTCAACGAAGAGATTGCAAAACTTAAAGGAAGAATTGCAGATGCTTACAAAAACTTGTTTAAACACAAAAGCTTAGTGCTACAAAAATCTACATATAAAATAAAACTTAATTATTTTTTTTAAACATTTGACATAAGTCAAGGGTTTTAAATCTTCAAGCTGATACTATAGACATTGTTAATGGACACCTTAACAAAGTTGAAGAGAAGCAATTTTTGAAGTTGCTTGATTCTTCAAACATTATCAAATAGGAGAAAATATGTCACTTTCAAGAAGAGAATTTCTTAAAAGTTCAGCGGCAGCATCTGCAGCAGCAGCGATAGGTATGAGTGTACCATCAGAGCTTGAAGCAGCGGCTAGTGAAGCTGAAGGTGGTTGGAGATGGGACAAGGCAGCTTGTCGTTTCTGTGGTACAGGTTGTGGTATCATGATGGCAACAAAAAACGGTAAAATTGTTGCTGTTAAAGGAGACCCTGCAGCTCCTGTAAATAGAGGTTTGAACTGTATTAAAGGTTATTTTAATGCAAAAATCATGTATGGTGCAGATAGACTTACTCAGCCTCTTTTGAGAGTTGATTCAAATGGAAATTTTGATAAAAAAGGTAAATTTGCTCCAGTATCATGGGAAAGAGCTTTTGATGAGATGGAAGTAAATATCAAAAAAGCACTAAAAGAGAGTGGTCCTGAGGGCGTTGGTGTTTTTGCTTCTGGGCAGTACACAGTTATGGAAGGTTATGCAGCTCAAAAAATGATGAAAGGTGGATTCCGTTCAAACGCAATCGATCCAAATGCTCGTCACTGTATGGCATCTGCGGTTGTTGGTTTTTACCAAACTTTTGGTGTTGATGAACCATCTGGATGTTATGATGATATCGAGCTTACGGACACAGTCGTAGCTTGGGGATCAAATATGGCAGAGATGCATCCTATCCTTTGGTCTCGTGTAACTGATAGAAAACTCTCAGATCCAGATCGTGTAAAAGTTATTAGTATTCAAACTTATACTCATAGAACTTCTGATTTAGCGGATACTGAGATTATTTTCTCACCAAATACAGATACGGCGCTGTGGAATTATGTAGCGCGTGAAATTGTATATAATAACCCTGAGTCAATAGATTGGGATTTTATCAAGAAGCATATTATTTTTGCAGCAGGTCCTGTAAATATTGGTTATGGTATGAGAAGAAAGGGTGAAAAATCACTCAAGGATGGTAAATACTCAGCTAAAGAGATGGAGATCATTGATAAAGAGATGAAAACTACAGTTTCTGCAAAAGAAGCACCTGCTTTAGAACCATATGGTTACAAAGAGGGTGATACTATGAAACACACCCCTGGCACATTAGGTCACTGGGAAATCTCTTTTGAAGAGTATAAAAAATCTCTTGCTCCATATACATTAGATTATACAGCAAAAATTGTAAAAGGTGATCCTGATGAAAGTATTGAAAGTTTTAAAGCAAAACTTCAAGAACTAGCTGATTTATACATTGAAAAAGATAGAAAAGTAGTATCTTTTTGGACTATGGGTATGAATCAACATACGCGTGGTACTTGGTGTAATACTTTATCTTATAATGTTCACTTTTTACTAAATAAACAAGCTAAACCAGGTAATGGTGCATTTTCACTAACTGGTCAACCTTCTGCTTGTGGTACTGCTCGTGAAGTTGGTACATTTACACATAGATTACCAGCCGATATGATGGTTAAAAACCCTAAGCATAGAAAAATTGTTGAGAATAAATGGAATGTTCCTGAGGGAACTTTAAATGGTGTTGGTAAACAACACATCATGGCTATTCATAGAGGAATAGAAGATGGTCTTGTTAAATTTGCATGGGTAAATGTTTGTAATCCTTACCAAGACTCTGCATCTGCAACTCACTGGATCAAAGCGGCTCGTGAGATGGATAACTTCATTGTTACCTCTGATGGATACCCTGGTATTTCAGCAAAAGTTTCTGACCTTATCTTACCATCAGCGATGATGTATGAGAAATGGGGAGCTTACGGTAATGCTGAGCGTCGTACACAACACTGGAGACAACAAGTAATTCCAGTAGGTGATGCGATGAGTGATACTTGGCAATGGGTTGAGCTTTCAAAAAGATTTACTGTTAAAGATGTGTGGGGTTCATACGCACCATCAGGACCAAGAAAAAAAGCACTTCCAAGTGTAATCGATAAAGCAATAGCAATGGGATACACTGAAGATACAACTATGTTTGATATTCTTTTTGCTAATGATACTGCTAAGTCTTATAAACTTGACCAAAATGACCCAATCCAAAAAGGGTATGATAACTCTGAGTGTTATGGTGATAGCAGAAATGTTGTTGGTTCAGACGGTAAAGTATTTGAGGGTTATGGTTTCTTTATTCATAAATATCTGTTTGAAGAATATGCAGCATTTACTCGTGGACATGGTCATGACCTTGCACCATTTGATGTTTACCATAAAGTTCGTGGACTTAAATGGCCAGTTGTTGATGGTAAAGAGACTCAGTGGAGATTTAATGCTAAGTATGATCCATACGCAGCAAAAGCTACAAAAGAGAGTGGTAATTCACATGCATTCTATGGTACTTTAGCTAAAGCATTGCAACATGGTAGTTTAATGGGTAAAGATAAAGCTAGTAAAAAAACTGGTCTTAAAAATAAAGCCAAAATTTTTGCTCGTCCATATATGGATCCACCAGAAATGCCAGATGCAGAGTATCCAATGTGGTTAAGTACAGGTCGTGTACTAGAGCACTGGCACTCAGGAACTATGACTATGCGTGTACCTGAACTCTATCGTGCAGTTCCAGAAGCTCTTTGTTATATGCATCCACAAGATGCGAAAGAAAAAGATCTTAAACAAGGTGCTTTATGTTGGGTTGAATCTCGTCGTGGTAAAGTAAAAGCGAGAGTTGAAACTCGTGGTAGAAATAGACCTTCTCGTGGTCTTGCGTATGTTCCATGGTTTGATGAGAAAGTATTTATCAATAAAGTTTGTTTAGATGCAACATGTCCAATGTCAAAACAAACAGACTTTAAAAAATGTGCTGTAAAAATTTACAAAGCATAAAAAAACTAAATAAAAAGGCAAGGGAAGTATCGTTTTGAGCGAAAACAGACCTGAAATAAAAAAGAAAAAAAGAGAACCATTGAGTGATAGAAGGAAGTTTATTCTTAATATGGCAAGAGGCGTAGGTCTCGTAACGATGGGTGGATTTGTGTGGAGTGCTTATGTTGATGAAGTTACAGCTTCAACACTGCTCCTTCGACCACCTGGAGCTATAAAAGAGAAAGATTTCTTAAAAACATGTATCAAGTGTGGACTATGTGCTTTAGCTTGTCCATACGATACTCTATTACTTGCTAAACCAGGTGATAATAAACCTCTAGGAACACCGTATTTTATTCCTAGAGATATACCATGTTATATGTGTCCAGATATTCCTTGTGTACCTGTATGTCCTACAGGTGCTCTTGATGAAACTAGTGTAACGACAGATGGTGTGTTAGATATAAATATAGCTGACATGGGTCTTGCGATAGTTGATGATGAGAGCTGTATAGCTTTTTGGGGGATTCAGTGTGATGCTTGTTATAGAGCTTGCCCTCTTTTGGGAGAAGCAATAACAATTGAATATGAAAAAAATGCTAGAACTGGTAAACATGCTTTTATGAAGCCTATAGTGCACAGTGATGCTTGTACTGGATGTGGATTGTGTGAAAGAGCGTGTGTAACTGAAAAACCAGCCATATTTGTACTTCCTCGTGAAACTGCAATGGGTAAAGCTGGTGACTACTATATCAAAGGTTGGGATAAAGAGGACGAAAAGCGCTTAGAAAATGCTGGAGAAATCAAAACAACAACTGAGATAAGTAAACAAAGTGCGATGGATTCTTTAAATAGTGGTATGGAGGACTTATACTAATGGCAACATTATGGAATAGTTACAGGTACCTTGTTTTAAGAAGAGTGACGCAAATTGGTTTGCTGGTTCTGTATTTTGGAGCAAATGCTTGGGGATGGACTATCCTTATGGGAAATCTTAGTTCATCAAGATTTTTAGATTTTGTACCGATGAGTGATCCATATGCCGCATTACAGATGTTAGTGGCAGGTGCTGTTCTTGCAACAGATTTGCTTATAGGTGTAGCAGTTGTTACTGTATTTTATCTACTTATCGGCGGTCGTGCCTTTTGTAGTTGGGTTTGCCCTATAAATATGATAACAGATGCAGCAAATTTTCTAAGAAGAAAACTAGAAATTGATCGTATTCAAGGGTCTAAGCAACCCGCATCTCGTAATATGAGATACTGGATTTTAGCTCTTAGTTTGATAATCTCAGCAATTATGGGATTAACAGCGTTTGAGTTTATATCACCAATATCTATGGTTCATAGAGGTATTGTATTTGGTTTAGGTTTTGGTTGGGCAGCGATGCTTATAATTTTTCTTTTTGACCTATTTGTCCTAAAAAATGGATGGTGTGGACATGTGTGTCCGCTCGGTGGATTTTATTCACTACTAGGCAAATTTAGTCTCATTAGAGTACAACACTATGAAGAAAATTGTACTTTATGTATGAAATGTAAAACTGTTTGTCCTGAGCATCAAGTGTTACATATGATAGGCAAGAAAAGTTTACCTGTACTTTCAGGTGAGTGTTCAAATTGTGCAAGATGTATAGAAGTATGTGATGATGATGCTTTGGGTTTTTCGATAAGAAATTTAGCAGAAAATAAAAAGACGGGAGAGTAAAATGAAAACAATAAGTAAAATAACGATTGGTTTAGCTGCTGCGGCACTACTAATTGTTGGTTGTGGTAGTGCAACTCCATCAGGAGAGCAGAAAGTTAAAGCTTCTGTAAGTGAAGAGTCATTAGGTTTAAGAACAACTGACCTTTATAGTGAAGAGAGCACTGTAGCCCCAAAAACAGAGTATAGAACAGCTGGAGCTGGATCAAGTACTAAGATAGCAAGAGCATTTCAAGATGCTCCACCAATGATTCCACATGATGTATCTGATTATCTTCCAATTACGATAAACAATAATGCATGTACTGGATGTCACATGCCAGAGGTAGCTCCATCAGTTGGTGCAACAGCGATTCCTAAGTCTCACTTCTTAGATATGAGACCTAAGCACGAGTTTGATGGTAAAATGTTTACTAAAACTATCGACAATATGAAAAATGAAACTTCTGTTAAGAAAATAGATCATCTTTCAATGTCTAGATTTAATTGTTCACAGTGTCATGCTCCTCAGTCACAAGGTAATCTTGCAGTTGAGAATACATTTGAAGCTGCATACACCAGAGCTGATGGTGCGTTTAAATCAACTTGGGATGAAGTTGTTTATGATAGTTTAGATACTGTTGGTGGTTCAGCTGCTACAGTTACTGATGCAGACATTGCAAATGCAAACTCTGCTGCTGGTAGTCTAGATCATTAATAATGGAGAGAAGAGAACTATTTAGTTCTCTTGCCTCATCTCTAAAAGGTGCAGTCTCTGCACCCCAAGAGACGCAAGAGCGATTTTTAAGACCACCGTATAATAATGATGAATCTCTTTTTCATAATGAGTGTAGCAAGTGTGAAGCTAAATGCGCCGCTGTTTGTGAAGAAGAAATTATAAAAATAGCAAGTGATTCTACCCCTTATTTAGATTTTTCTCGCAGTGGATGTACATACTGTGATGATTGTGCAAGAGCTTGTGAGTATGGGGTACTTATTTTAGAAGCTAAGAAGTTTATTGATGCTACTATCAGTATCAATAAATCAAGCTGTGTTAGCTGGAATGCAACTATGTGTTTTTCATGTAAAGATCCATGCTTAGATAATGCAATAGATTTTCAGGCAATGTTTATGCCTGAGATAAATGCAAAATGTACATCATGTGGATTTTGCATAAGTAGGTGTCCAACATTGGCAATAGATCTAAAGGTGCTATAATGAAAATAATTTTAACAATAATACTAATAATAAGTTCTCTTTTTGGTGTAAATATACAATTACCTGTTGCAAAGTTTAAATCTAGCGGTGCTGTAACAGATTTGTTTATTCATGAAAATAAATTATATAGTGCTACTAATGCTAGCTGTATAGATGTTTTTGATATGAAAACAAAAAAAATAATCAAAAAAATAGAAGTTGATAAAATTACTGATTTTATGGGAGACTTAGTAGATTCTAAAGTCTATTCTATAGATGTAATAGATGATAAAATATTAATTTTATCTCAAACAAAACAGGGCTTTAGAAGAGTGCATATCTATAAAGATAATAAATATAAGCTTATCATATCATATCAAGATAATCTCTCTATCGCAAAAGCAAAATTTTTAGATAGTAATACTATTTTATTTGCGCTCTTAAGTAATGAACTTATCTCTTATGACATTAAAAAAAGAAAACAGAATTGGATAATTCAAGTTTCAGGAGCGAAGTTTTCAAATTTTGCTTTAAGTGAAAATAAAAAACAAGTCGTGATAGCTGATGAGAGTGGAGATTTGAAAATCCACAATACTAAAAGTGGAAAACTAGAGAAGTTACTTGAAGGACAGAACCTAGATAATGTTTTTCAAGTTGATTATAAAAATGGGATAATTGCTACAGCAGGTCAAGATAGACGAGTGGTTGTTTATAATACTAAACTTAATTCTGCTTATTATAAAAGTGCTCCCTTTTTAATATATAGTGTAGGACTTAGCCCAAGTGGAAAACTAGTAGCTTATTCAAGTGATGAAAACAATAATGTAACAGTTTTTAAAACTACTACAAAGAGTACAGTTGGTGTTTATGGTGGTAACAAAATGACACTTACTAATATTCTTTTTATTGATGAAAAAGAATTTTTAGTATCTAGTGACGATAATACAATCAACTTGTATAAAATTAAATAGAGGTGAGATATGCAGTTTAATCAAAGTGAATTTTTAATAGAAACTATTGTCCCAGAAGATGAGTTGATTGTTTCTCGAACTGACTTAAATGGCAACATTACATTTGCAAATGAAACATTTTGCAATATTAGTGGTTATGAAATGGAAGAACTTATTGGCGAATCGCACAATATTGTTAGACATCCAGATATGCCAAAAGCTGCTTTTAAAGATTTGTGGGAGAGTATTAAAAATAAGAAGCAATGGAAGGGAATTGTGAAAAATCTTCGCAAAGACAAAGGATATTATTGGGTAGAAGCGATAGTCTCTGGTGTATATAAGGATGGAGATTTGGTTGAATATAAATCATTAAGAACACCTATATCATTTGATGAAAAATTAAAATATCAAAAGTTGTATGATAAAATGCGTAGCGAAAATGGCGAAAGAAGAAGAAAAATTATTTATGAATAAGGAAATAAGATGAATGTATCAAGTATAGTAGTGCAAACACTGCCAAAGTATTTAGAAGAAGTTGTTCAAAGTTTGAAAGATTGCGAAGTTTGTGATTATCATTTACATGATGCAAAAGGGAGGATTATTATTACTATTGAGGGTGCTGGTGTTTCTGAAGAGCTTGAAAAATTAAAAGTTATAGAAAATATTCCCCATGTAGTAGCTGCGGATATGCAGATGGCATACAGTGAGGATGAACTCGATGAACATATGGAAAGAATCAATGATGCAGAGGTTGTACCTAAGTTTTTAAATGATGCAGATATAAGACCTGAAGATATAATATATAATGGTGATTTAAAGAAAAAAGATTTAGAAGGTTTTGCTAAAACTTTTGATAACACAGGGAAAGATTAGTAATGAGTGTTATTTTTGAATCAGTAATTAAAATCGATGAAATGGGCGAATGGTTTATAGAGTTAACAGATACAGTGGATGGCAGAGTTGAGCTATGTACAAGTATGGAAGAATTTTCTGAAAAAGTTCAAGAGCTTGGAAATGATTATGGTGGAAATATTGATGAAGTGAAATGGAGCAAAGATGATAATGTTCCTGCAAATGTTATGAATGAGATAAGAGAAGAGATGGCTAAACAACAAGCAGATATTGAAGAACAAACAGGTGAACCACTCATTAAAAAATAATTTACAAATTTATTAGCTTATATTCGCTAAAATTCCATGAATGAAAATTTCATTAAATTTTACAAGGATATATACATGAACTTTCAACCATTAGGAAAAAGAGTTTTAGTTAAAAGAGTAGAGGAAGCGAATACTACTGTGTCAGGTATTATTATCCCTGATAATGCACAGGAAAAACCTTCTCAAGGTGAAGTTGTAGCAGTTAGCAAAGAGGTTTCCGAATTAGAATTAGGAAATCTTGTTGTGTTTGGTAAATATGCAGGCAATGAGGTTTCACTTGGAACTGATAAATTCTTAGTTTTAAATACAGAAGATATTTTTGGAATAATAGGATAATAATATGGCAAAAGAGATGATTTTTTCAGATGATGCGAGAAATGCATTGGCTCGTGGTGTTGCACAATTAACAGATGCAGTAAAAGTAACTATGGGACCTCGTGGTCGTAATGTTCTGATTCAAAGAAGTTACGGTTCACCAGTAATCACTAAAGATGGTGTTTCTGTTGCTCGTGAGATAGAACTAAAAGATAAACTAGAAGATATGGGTGCGCAACTTGTTAAAGAGGTAGCGTCTAATACAGCTGATGAGGCTGGTGATGGAACAACAACAGCTACAGTTTTAGCAAATGCTATTTTCTCAGAGGGGCTTAGAAATATTACTGCTGGTGCTAACCCTATTGAGGTTAAAAGAGGCATGGATAAAGCGTGTGAATTAATTTTAGAAAATTTAAAAGCTGCAAGTAAATCAGTTGACGGTAAGCAAGATATAGCACAAGTTGCTACAATCTCTGCAAACTCTGATAGTGCTATTGGTGATATGATTGCTGAGGCTATGGAGAAAGTTGGTCAAGATGGTGTCATTACTGTTGAGGAAGCTAAAGGGATATCTGATGAGTTGGATGTCGTTGAGGGTATGCAGTTTGATCGTGGTTATTTGAGTCCCTATTTTATTACAAATACTGAGAAGATGATTGCTGAGATAGAAAATCCTTGGATTTTACTTGCAGATAGTAAAATCTCATCATTAAAAGATTTATTACCAGTTTTAGAGCAAGTTCAAAAAACTTCTCGTCCACTTCTTATCATCGCTGAAGATGTGGAGGGTGAAGCGCTTTCAACTTTAGTTGTAAATAAACTTCGTGGAGTGTTAAACATAAGTGCTGTAAAAGCTCCAGGTTTTGGTGATAGAAGAAAAGCTATGCTTCAAGATATTGCGACACTCACAAAAGGGACTGTGATTTCTGAAGAAACTGGTCATACCATAGAAGGTGCTGATATCTCTTTGCTAGGTCAAGCTTCTCGTGTAGTAATCGATAAGGACAACACTGTTATAGTAAATGGTGCTGGTGATGAAGCAGATGTTCAATCAAGAATAGCAGAGATAAAAGTTCAAATAGATGCTACAACCTCGGAGTATGATAAAGAAAAACTTCAAGAGCGTTTAGCAAAACTTTCGGGTGGTGTTGCAGTTATTAAAGTTGGTGCGGCTACTGAGACTGAGATGAAAGAGAAAAAAGATAGAGTTGATGATGCACTCTCAGCAACAAAAGCCGCTGTTGAAGAGGGCATAGTTATTGGTGGTGGTGCTGCACTTGTTCGTGCTGCTGCTAATGTTTCTCTTGATTTAGAAGGTGACCAGCTTATAGGGTGTGAAATTATACTTCGTGCTGTAAAAGCTCCAATCAAACAGATAGCGCAAAATGCTGGTTATGACACAGGTGTTGTTGTAAATGCAGTAGAGATTGCAGAAAATAAAAACATAGGATTTAATGCAGCAACTGGCGAATATGTAGATATGTTTGAAGCTGGGATTATTGATCCTCTTAAAGTTGCAAGAGTTGCTTTAACAAATGCAACATCTGTTTCGAGTCTTCTTTTAACAACAGAAGCTGCAATTTTTGAGATACCAGAAAACAATCCTGCACCTGCTGATATGGGTGGTGGAATGCCACCACAAATGGGTGGAATGCCAGGTATGATGTAAGCAAGCGTTAAGAAAACGACAAATTTATTGTCGTTTTTAGCTTGCGCACCAAAGGGCGATGTGCTTTAGCACCGACCGGCGGAGACAACAACGACAAATTTATTGTCGTTTTTAGCTTGCGCACCAAAGGGCGATGTGCTTTAGCACCGACCGGCGGAGACAACAACGACAAATTTATTGTCGTTTTTAGCTTGCGCACCAAAGGGCGATGTGCTTTAGCACCGACCGGCGGAGACAACAACGACAAATTTATTGTCGTTTTTAGCTCATTTTCCAATAATTTTTATCCTTTATAAAGATATTGTAATCTCATAAGCGATACAATATAATTATGAATAGACTCCCTTTAAAATTAAAAATCCTCATAATGTTTCTAGTACCAACCGTAGCACTTTTATATGTGACAATTGTATTTATAGATTTAAAATACAGTCAACTTCAAAGTAGTTCTGCTAGTAAGGCAGCCACAGAGATAACAAGTACTTTAAGTGCACTGATTCACAATCTACAAATTGAAAGAGGCTTAAGTGCTGGCTACATTGCTTCCTCAAGTGAAAATAAAAAGCTTATAGACCTTTCGTCTCAATTTAAACTAACCGATGAATCTTATAAATCATTTTTAGATTTGATTCAGCTACATAGCCAAGAAAAGAAACGACTACATGAGAAAATAGCTTATAAGGTTAAGCCATTAGTGAAAAATATAGTAAAAGAACTCAGTGAATTAAAAGATATAAGAAAAAAGGTGCTAGAAAACAAGATAAATTTTGTACAAGAGGTAGAATTTTATACAGCCATAAACGGCTATATAATAAAAATCATTAAAATAATCAATGAAACTGTAAATATTAAGACAACTAATAGCCATGCAATAGTTGTCTTACACTACTTAAAAGAGAGTGCTGGACTAGAGAGGGCTTACATATATAACCAGTTGCTTTCAAAAAAATTTGAATCAAGGTATTTAGAAAAAATAATAGAACTTCAAGAAGTTCAAAAAAAATATGAGGATGATTTTTTTACGGTATCAAGCGTAGATGCAGCGATGAATTTTTACAAATATATAGATGGCTCAATAAAAAAAGATATTAAAAGCACTAGAGAGAAGTTTATAAATAAAAAACTCAATGATGCTGATGCTCAAAGATGGTTTATGTTAAAGACACAATATATTGATAGTTTAGATAATATTTTATTAATTATTTTTGACTCACATATAAAAAATTCTGAAATTAGATATGAAAAAGCTAGTGAAGATTTGTTGATTGTTTCTATTATTAGTGGATTGTCGTTCTTTATACTTACTTGTATGACATTTATAATATTTAATCTTATACGCAAAGAGGAAAAGCTATTATCAGAGGTGATGTTTTCTGCATATGCATTTGAATCACATGAAGCAATTGTTATTACAGATGTAAACGCAAATATAGTAAAAATCAATCAAGCTTTTAGTGATATAACAGGGTATTCATTTGAAGAAGTTAATGGAAAAAACATAAGAATACTCAAGTCAAATAAGCATGGAAAAAGTTTTTTTAAAGATATGTGGTATAAGATTAGCACTATTGGAAAATGGAATGGTGAGATTTACAATAAACGAAAAAATGGAGAAATATTTCCAGAACTACTCTCTATAACAGCTATAAAAAATGAAAAAAATACCACCACACATTATATAGCTCAGTTTTCAGATATAAGTGAACTAAAAGCTACACAAGAAGAGGCTGAATACCAAGCGAATCACGATTTTTTAACAGAGCTTGACAATAGAAAAGCAATTACTAAAAGGCTTAAAGAAGAGTTTGCAAAGTCAAAAAGACATAACTTTTTAGAAGCATTTTTATTTATTGATTTGGATGGATTTAAACAGATTAATGATACTTACGGGCATCATATAGGAGATTTATTACTTATAGAATTTGCACATCGACTTAGAAATATATTACGAGAAGAGGATGTATTAGCTAGAATAAGTGGTGATGAGTTTGCTATTATAATATCTAACTCTAATAGTAATTATGATGAGATGAAGAGCACAACGAAAGAGGTGTGTAAAAAAATATTTCACTCAATTTCAAAAAAATTCATTTTAGAAGATGCGGAGATAAGCATGGGAGCAAGTATAGGTGTAAGTATTTTTCCTATGAAACTACTTAATTATGAAGATGTGATAAACGAAGCAGATAGTGCAATGTACAAGGCAAAGCTAAATGGTAAAAATAGGGTAGAGTTTGCTATAGAATTATAATAATTGCTTAAAATTAAAGAAATATAAAGTATAATGGCAAAAGAAGAGTAAATTAATAAATGAGATTAGATGGCTAGAGTAACAAAACAAGAGCGTAAAGATGGAATTATATCAGTAGCACTGAAACTTTTCTCTGAAAAAGGTTTTTACATTACAACTATACCTGATATCGCAGAAAAAGTTGGGATGAGTGTTGGAAATTTTTATAACTATTTTACATCAAAAGATATTTTAGCAAAAGAGCTTGTGGTATATATCTCTGAGTATATTGGAGCTAAAATAAAAAAAATTAATGAAAGTGATATTGCTACAGAAAAAAAAATATATGAAATTGTATCTATGTATTTCGATATGGCAGATGAAAAACCTGAGATGATAGAATATTTTTTAAGAGTGTATCTCTCAAATCGTGAAGTATTTAAAGAGGGCTGTGAGGGTATGATTTGTGTGAGTGCCTTTGTAACTGAGTTGATGATATTTTTTGATGAAGGCGTTGAATCTGGAGATTTGTATGACCAAGATTTTTTTAGTGCTTTTGGACTTTTTATGGGATACTTAGGAGGTATGGTTTTTCTTTTTGGAGAAAAAATCTTACCAGACTCGCTATCAAGCTATAAAGAGTCTATAGCACAAAATATTTATAATGCACTCAAAGCAAGATAAGAAACCAACACTTATCTGGTTTCAAGGTCTTACTTGTAATGGTAACACACACTCTTTTTTTAATCTGCACAACTTAGAAAACCTACTTAATAAATTTGAAATTCTTTACCATCCATCTTTAGAGTCAACAAAAAATATAGACGAAATAACAGCTTGTATATTTACCTGTGATATATTTATCTTTGAGGGGACATATGACCCCCTCATGAAGCGAAATGATGTTTTAGTTTCTGAGATTTTAAATTATTACGCAAAAGATGCAAACTATATTATAGCTGCTGGAACTTGCGCAAGTTTTGGTGGAATGTTTAAGGCATCAGCACCAGAGAGAAATAGCGGATTAATATTTAACGAAGCAGACCATGAGGGACCAATAATAAAGTATAAGCATAAAGTTATAAACATCTCTGGATGTCCAATCCACCCTGAATGGCTAGGATATACCTTAAATATGGTTCTCTCAAAAAAAGAGCTAGAAGTGGATAAGTTGCATCGACCAATAGAGCTCTTTAGTAACCTTTCTCATCATGGATGTACTAGAAACGAATATTTTGAATGGAAGGTTGATAGCGATAATTTTGGTGAAAAAGAGGGTTGTTTGTACTATAAACAAGGTTGTCGAGCTCCAATGACACATGCCTCATGCAACAAAATACTTTGGAACGAAGTAAGTTCTAAAACAAGAGTTGGAACTCCATGCTTTGGATGTACTGAAGCAGATTTCCCAAGACAAAGCCTTTACAGCACAAAAACAAATATGTCTATACCTCAAGATATGCCTATTGGAGTTCCAAAGCGAAGCTATCTAACATTAGCAGGTATTGCTAAAACATTTAGTATAAAAAGATTAGAAGGGAAACTCATTGATTACAAAAAAACTCATTGATAAGATAGAGGGTGAGGCTTGTGTTTATTTTGATATTAAAGATAGAGTTGTTGATTTTGCAACGATAGCATTTCCAAATTTTAGGGGAATACAAGAAATTCTTAAGGGAAAGAATGCCTTAGACGCTTTAGTTATTACACCTCGAGTGTGTGGCATTTGTGGGCATGCACATTTAATGGCTACGGTTAGAGCTATAGAAGATGCATATAAAAATGGAGGCTATGAAATAGTTCTCAATCAAAAAATTCAAAAAATCCGAGAATTTACATTAATTATGGAGACAATTCAGAACCATTTAAAATGGATATACCTAACAATTATGCCCGAGCTTGCTCAATTAAACAAATCAACTAAAATACTAACACCATTAAAAAGTGCATTTGGATCTTCAATTGCTGCAAGAGCAATAGCTACATTTGCAGGTCAATGGCCACACTCATCATATATGCTCCCCGGAGGAATTACTTGTGATCCAACAAATATTGATGCACTAAAAGCAAAAAGCTATGTAGATGAGCTAACATCTTTTTTTGAAAAGGAGTCATTAGGGATAGGGATAGAAGAGTTTTTAGCTTTTGAATCTTGCAAAGATTTTAAAAATATGGATAGTGATATCTCCTTTATAGAAGAGGAATTGATAAAAGCTGGTATGAATAAAAAAGGGTTTTCTCACGATCGCTTTATTGTCTTAGGCAATCATAGCTATACAAATCCATCTAAAATAAATCAAACAAGAATATACTGTGCTGATGCAATGTGTGTAGAAGATATCGATTCCTATTCTCCAAATGAAAAAACATATGCTAAGAATGCAGTATATAGTGGAAGTTATTACGAAGCAGGTTCACTAGCGAGACAGATGTCTTTAAATGTCCCTATAGTAAAAAATATGCATAGAAGGTATAAAGATAGTGCATATAGTAGGGTGATGGCTAGAATATTTGAACTTGCATATCTGCTTAAAGAATCTAATAGCATCTTAGATGATATAGATATTAGTGAAGCATCTTTTAACGCACCCCAGCACATCAATGCAATAACTGCAACAGGAATAGGTGTAGTAGAAGCACCAAGGGGACCATTAGTTCATAAAGTAAGCTTAGAAAAAGGTGTCATAAAAGAGTATAAAATAATAACTCCTACACAGTTTAATATTGGTAGTTCAACAAAATCAGATCCAACACCTGCTCAAAAATCAATGATAGGGGTATCTAAGGAGGACGCCTTATTTATCTTTCGTACCTTCGATGTATGCTCAGTTTGTACCACACATTAAAATTTGAATAACTCCTAAAAATATACAAGAAATAACTTATTTTAGTTTAAATTAAATAATATAATATTTGTTTAAGTAATTATTATGTAACATACTGAATGATAGTTCAATCATAAAAAAGAGGAGAAAACAATGGCAGATAGAATTGAAGGTGTAAAAAAACTTTTTACATCTAAAAGTGCACGCGTTGAAACAAATATGGGTGATGCTCATTACGAGAAGTTGTTTCAATCATGTCAAGCAAGAATAGAAGAGTTAAAAACACAGACACCGAGGGAGAATCGTTTAGATATAGATAGTTTTTTGGATGACCAAGGTGTTAATCGTCGTGATTTTATGAAATGGGCAAGTGCTGTAACTGGTATGTTAATGTTGCCATCATCATTTACTCCTCTTGTAGCAGATGCAGCTTTACTCATGAATAGAGCTCCTGTTATTTGGCTAGAGCTTTCTGATTGTGCAGGAAATACTGAGGCTATTCTTCGTTCAGACGGACCAAAAATTGATGAAATTCTTTTGGATATTATATCTTTAGAATTTAATGAAACAATTATGGCAGCATCTGGACACCAAGCTGAGAAACAATTAGAAGATGCTATACACACATTTAAAGGTAAATATTTACTTTTTGTTGAGGGTGCTATACCTATGGGTCTTGATGGTCAATATGGTACTATCGGTGCTCATGCAGAGACATTTTATGATCATCTTATGAGAATCTCTAAAGATGCGGCTGCTGTTGTTGCTGTTGGTTCTTGTGCGACTTTTGGTGGTGTTCCAGCCGCTTCTCCAAATCCGACTCAGGCAGTTGGTGTTATGGATGTACTTAAAGGTAAGCCACTTATTAATATCCCTGCTTGTCCTGCTAATCCTGCAAATATGGTTGGTGTAATTATTCACTATATCTTAACTGGTCAAGTTCCAGAGTTAGATTCACTACTTCGTCCTAAGTTTGCATTTGGATATAGAATTCACGATAATTGTGAGCGTCGTGCACATTTTGATGCTGGTGAGTTTGTTGAAGAGTGGGGAGATCATGGAGCAAAACATAATCATTGCCTCTATAAGGTTGGATGTAAAGGTCCTATGACATTTAATAATTGTTCTATTATTAGATACAATGAAGGTGTTAACTGGCCTATCGGTGTTGGCCGTGGTTGTATAGGCTGTTCTGAGCCAGATTTCTGGGATAAGTATGCGCATGAGCGTCCTATATCAAGCGTAAATATAAAAGCACCAACTGGCGGTGTTGAAAAAACTGTTGATGAGTTTGGTTTAGGACTCTTAACAGCAGCGAGTATCGGTATCGGTATTCATGCAGTAGCAAGTGTAATAGCCGGTAAGACAGAGAATAAGGAGTATTAAGATGGCAAAAAAACATATAATAGTAGATCCAATAACAAGAATTGAAGGTCACTTAAGAATAGAAGCGGTAATTGATGAGAATAATACAATTGTAGATGCGTATGCATCATCAACACTTTTTCGTGGTATAGAGACAATCCTTCAAGGGCGTGACCCTCGTGATGCTGGTCTTTTAGCTATGCGTATTTGTGGTGTTTGTACTGGTACACACTATCAGCGTTCAATCGAAGCTGTTGAAGATGCATTTAATGTTACTATTCCAAAAAACGCTCGTTTAGTTCGTAACCTTATTCAGGGTGCATTATATCTGCACGATCATTTGGTTCACTTTTACCATCTTCATGCTCTTGATTTTGTTGATGTAGTATCAGCTTTATCAGCTGATCCTAAAAAGACATCCGATGAGGCTGTAAAATGGGCAAAAGTATCAGGTACTAACCCTTTCATAGAGGGAGCTGGTCAATTTAAAGAGATTCAAGATAGAGTTGCTAAATTTGTAAAACAAGGCCGTTTAGGAATTTTTGGAAATGGATATTGGGGTAACAAGCACTACAAACTAACTCCTGAACAAAACTTAATTGGTGTTGCACACTACTTAAAAGCTCTTGATATTCAAAGAGATATGGCTAAGATGCAGGCTATCTTTGGTGGTAAAAATCCACATCCACAATCAATAGTAGTTGGTGGAGTAACTTGTGTTCAAGATATTCAAAATCCTGCTCGTATTGCACTTTTTAAGTCACTTTTAAAAGATGCAAATAAGTTTATCAAACAAGCGTATCTTCCAGATGTTTATATGGCTGGAACTATGTATGCAGATGAAGCGACTGACTCTAATGCTACATTTACAAAACACACAACTGGAAAAGGTGTAGGTGGAACTGGTGGAGGTCTTCTTAACTTCTTGTCATATGGTGATTTTAGACTAGATGATACTGGTTTTTATAAATCTGCACTTCTGTTCCCATCTGGTGTAGTAAAAAATGGAGATTTAACGAAGGTGTATCCATTTGATCCAGAGAAAGTTAAAGAGGATGTTACCCATGCTTGGTATGAAGGAACAGGTTCTCCTGAGCATCCATATGAGGGGACAACAAACCCTAAATATACTGGAATGGAGAAAAAAGCTGATGGTATGAGTTATCTTAAAACTGATGAAAAATACTCTTGGATAAAATCTCCAATCTATGATGATGAGAGAATGGAGGTTGGACCACTAGCTCGTATGGTTATTGGTGTTGCGTCTGGACATGAACTTATAACAAAATATGTAACAAACTTTTTAGAGCGTGCAAACCTTCCTGTAACTGTACTCTACAGTACTATTGGTCGTACAGCAGCTCGTGCTATTGAGACTGAACTTATGGGTGATGAGATGATGAAATGGGTAGATGAACTAGCTGCAAATGCTGCAAGTGGTGATCTACATACATGGACTGATTTTGATTTTGATGTAGTGAGTCAAAATACTAAAGGTGCTGGTCTTGCAGAAGCTCCTCGTGGAGGTCTTGGTCACTGGGTGAAAATTGAAAATGGTAAAATCTCTAACTATCAAGCTGTCGTTCCATCAACATGGAATGCAGCTCCTAGAGACTATAAAGGTCGTTTAGGTGCTTATGAGGCTGCTCTAATTGGTACGAAAGTAGCTGACGCTGAACAGCCACTGGAAATCATAAGAACTATTCATAGTTTTGACCCTTGTATCGCATGTGCAGTGCATGTAGTAGATACTAAAGGTAAAGAGCTTGGTGTTTATAAGATAGATACTCAGTGTAGTATCTAAGGAGTTTCGTATGAATAATACTGATGTCGAATATGACGATAAACTAGGGAGCAAAAGAGTTAGAGTAAGACGCATGACATTTACAATGCGTCTTATTCACTGGGTAAATGTTGTTTCAATGATAGTTGCAATAGCTACAGGTTTATATATTGCTGAACCATATTATCAAACATTAATAGCTGACGATGCTGTTGATAAATATGTTATGGCATGGAACCGTTGGGGACACTTTATAGTTGCTATTATTTTTGATGTTACTGCTATTATTGTTTCTTATCTGTTTTTCTTTTCTAGGTTTGAGAAGCATTATTTAAAAATAATACCAAATAAGAAAAATATAATTGAGTTTTGGGAAGTGTTTTTAAATCTTATACTCTTAAATAGAAGAAAAAAGTTTGACTCATCTCACAACGATAGCTTTAATGCCATATACTTTATTGTATTTCATATAATGCTAGCGTGGATGCTCTTTACTGGACTTCAGCTGTATGTACATGCTTTGGCTTCCGGAGATAGTTCTATCGGTGCTTGGTGGCCTTGGATGTTGCACCTTGTAACAGATTGGACAATTCCATTTTCATCATGGTTAGTTGGTACAACAGCAACGGGTGGAAATATTATGGATGTAAGAATTGTACACCATATGAGCATGTGGATAATAATTGTTTGGGTTTTATTTCATATTTACTATCAAATATGGAGAACAATTTTTTGGCAAGAAGGTGATATAGCTATAGTAGTTGGTGGTTCTAAATTCATGAAAGTTGGCAGCGATGGCAACAAAAAAGTAGAAGATAAATAACTTCAGTCTTCTAATTTACAAAAAATAATAGGGAAGATTTTTCTTCCCTGTCTCAAATCACTTTCCATATATTCTTTTATCAATTATCATCACATTATATCATTTGCTATTTTAAGTTCTCCAGCTAAGTGTTTCAAGTTCGGACAATGAATATTCATTCACTATAGAATTTATTATTATATTAATATAAAATTATATTTTAAGGTTTAAGCTAATAGAATTAAATTACTTTTTAAATTAAGTAAATATTAATAATAAGGGGCGATTCATGCTTAATAAAACCTGTATTCGGATGTATTGCGAATCTGAGGGTAGATGTCATGGAATTGTTTTAGTACATTTTACAGAAGATCAAAAAAAAAGAATAATGACTCAAGTCAATGAGTTGTCACATAGACATAGAGTTTCACCTGATGTCGTTTCAAGAAAGATGTCTCACTATGGTGAAGTGTTTATAGAATTTTATGATGAATATCATCATGAAGATGCTTGCTTTTTCGAAGATTTGGTTGATGCACTAGGTGCTAAACTATGTAACTGTGAGGAGATGTAATGGCAAAGATTATACCTAAGATATTTAGAATAAATACTGGAAGTTGTAATGGATGTGATGTAGAGTTCGTAGCCACTGCATTTGTAGATAAATTTCATATAACTAGCTTAAATGTGGAACTTGTTGATGATGTAAAAGATGCAAATCTTTTAGTTATTACAGGACCTTTAACGGCTAGAAGTGAATCATTTTTAAAAAATGCGTTAACAAAACTACGAAAACCTTTTGTAGTTGTTGGAGTTGGAACCTGTTCTGTTAGTTGTGGAATATTTAGAGATTCATATGCGATTAATGGTCCCATTGATAAGTTTGTTGCAGTAGATGTAAATGTGGCAGGATGCCCACCTCGTCCAGAGTCAATTGCAGAGGGGATAGCAAAAGGGATAAAAGTTCTTGAACAAAAACTCAACGGTGAGGTTATACCTAAGAAAATAGATACAATTTTTAGTGATTTTAGTGCACCTGCTAGTTTTAGAGGAAGAATGGACTTAAATGCAGATATGTGCACTGGATGCAGAACTTGCGAGACTGTGTGTCCATCAACGGCTATTAAAATATCTGAAGATGCAAATGGGTTTATTCATAAGATTTGGCATAACAGCTGTTGTTATTGTGGAAATTGTGCGTATTTTTGTCCAACAGGTGCTATCTTTTCAACAAATAGCTTTGATACAGTTAAATTGCAAAATGAAAAATACTCAGATGTAAATGTATCGCACATCTTTTATGATGAATGTACTTGTTGTGGAGAAAAATATATGCCACCATCTAGGGGACTTCTTAGTAAATCATACATTAAAGAGGATAGAAATAAGTTAAATGCAGCAATTTGCTCGAAATGTAGAAAAGAAGAAAATTTTAAAAGGATGTATGGATGAAATTGGAAGAGTTTAACAATGCAGTAAAAAGTAAAATATCTTGTGGATATGAGTTTAAAGAAGATAAAGATAGCTATTCTAATCCATCGGCCTGGATTATATTAAAAGATAAAAGAGATTCTGAAGTAGTAGCAAAGGCAATCAAGGCATACAAAGGAAGATGCGTAGTTGCAACTGCATATAAAAATGATGGTGAAGATGTTCATACAGTAATTTATCATTTTGATATTGCAGGGACAATAATAAATATGCAGCTACAAACAGATGATGCAACTATTCATGCTATCACCCATATCCTTCCGAGCGCTAACTGGGCTGAGAGAGAAATCCGTGAGATGTATGGAGTAGAGCCAATTGGGCATCCAAATAAAGATAGGCTGTTCTTAGATTACTCAATTGCTAAGGGTGTGTTAAATGAGTATATTTCACTCTCAAAGATGCAACTTGGGGTGAGTGATACGGATGTACTTTGGAACAATGTTAACAAGGAGGCAAATTAATGACTCAAACTCAAAAAATCACTATTGGACCATTTAATCCTGAACTTGAAGAGTCTGTATATTTTAAGCTAGAAGCAGATGAAAATAGAGTTGTGACACATGTTGAAATAATAAATGGTTTTATCCACAGGGGTATGGAATCTCTTGTTACAAAGAAAAACTTTATGCAAAATCTTATTTTAACAGAGCGTGTCTGCTCCCTTTGTTCTAATAATCATCCATTTACATATGCCTTAGCAGTGGAAAAAATCGCTGGCATAAAAGTTCCACTTCGTGCAGAGGCGCTTCGTGTAATAGCTGATGAAGTAAAAAGAGTTGCTTCTGATTTATTCAATCTATCAATGTTAACACATTTAGCTCATCATCACGAACTGATGCGTGATACAATGAATACAAGAGAACATATGCAAGACCTCAAAGAGATTATTTGGGGAAATCGGATGGATATGAGTGCTAACCAACTCACAGGTACAAAATATGACCTAGATGAGAAGAAGATAGAACTCATCATCGATACTCTTGATAGAGTTGAACCAAAGCTAAGAGATTTGCAGGAGAGATATGAAAATGATGAAATCTTCCGTGAAAAAACTGTAGGTGTTGGTGTACTTCCATATGAAGATGCAATAGAGATAGGTGTTACAGGTCCTGTTGCAAGAGGTAGTGGCATCAATAATGATGTGCGTGTAATGGCACCATACTCACTATATGCTTACAGAAAAGAGCTTCAACCAAAGGTCACACTAAGAGAAGAGGGTGATGTGCACGCTCGTGCTATGGCTAGATTCGGTGATATTTTAGAGGCTGTTAGGATTATCCGTGATGTCGTTGCAGATATGCCAGAGGGTGATACATATGTTGAAAAAAGACCCCATATCCCAGCAGGTGAAGCAGTTGTTAGAACAGAAGCACCTCGTGGTGAACTTATCTATTATTTAAAAACGGATGGCTCACAAAAACCTGTAAGAATGCGTTGGAAAGTACCAACATTTACAAATTGGGAAGCACTTAAAGTGATGATTTTAGGTGATAAAGTGGACAATGTAACAATGATTTTAAATAGTATAGACCCTTGCATATCTTGTACTGAGAGATAGGAGATAAAAGTGAAAAATAATAGATTTATATATGCCGATCCAGATAAATGTATAGGGTGTATTAACTGTGAACTTGCATGTAGTGCTAGTCATATGGGAATAGATATAGACAGTGTATATGAGATGGCACTTCAAGGTGAAGAGATAGCACCTTCAAGAAACAAGGTGATTAAAGTAGATGGTAAAACTGCTCCACTACAGTGTATGCAGTGTCCAGATGCTCCATGTTTAGAGGGATGTCCTGTTGATATCATCAAGTATGAAGATGATTTTGTAAAATATTATGAGAGTGATTGTATAGGGTGTAAAAGTTGTGATATGGTTTGTCCATATGGTGCAGTAGTTATGGCAACGAATACGAAACCAGATGCACCAGTCAGTCAAATGGTGGCTCTTACTTGTGATTTATGTGGTGGCGAAAATGGCAAACAAGCATGTATCAATATATGTCCTACAGATGCAATAGCGCTTATAGATTATGAGCAGTTCTTTGAGATTTCTTTTAAAAGAGCTTAGATAATATGCATGAATATAGCATTGTTCAATCTATGTTGGATTTATGTGAAAAACACTCAAATGGTAAAGAGATTCAAAAAGTTGTAGTAAAGATTGGAAAAATGAGTGGAATTGAGCCCCATTTTCTTAAATCAAGTTTCGATCTCTTTAAAGAAGACACTCTTTGTCATGATGCAATTATGGAAATGCAACTTATAGATATAACATTGTTATGTGTTGATTGCAACAAAGAAGCTTTAGTTGATAGTTTTAACTTTTATTGTCCACACTGCAAAGGTGGAAATACAAAGGTGCTAACGGGGCAAGAGATGCATATAGATTATATAGAATTGAAGGAGTAGAGATGCAGAGAAAAAAACAATACCTAAAGATAAAAAAAGAGACACCAAGAAAAAGAGAAGCAGATGAGAGAGTTATAGATTTTCATCCCACTTACCATCTTTTTAGTAAAGAAGAAGCAGATACACAATCGCTGAGATGTATTAAGTGCCCTGTTGATTTACTTAAAGATATGAGTGGAGATTTTAGCTTTTGTAGAACTGGATGTCCATTGGAAAATAAAATTCCACTTTGGATTGAGGCAACAAAAAATGGTGATATTAAAAAAGCCTTTGAGTTAAGTAATGAGGTCTCGCCTTTTCCTGAGATACTTGGTATGGTTTGTCCACACGATGTTTTATGTCAGGGAGGCTGCACCATCTCTAAAACAGAGAGTGGAAGTGTCAGTATTGGTGCGATTGAAGTTTATCTAAATGAGCAAGCATTTAAGATGGGTTTAAAGCCTGATTATGGACAAAATAAAGATAGAACAGGGAAAAAAGTAGCTGTTATAGGAAGTGGACCTGCTGGCATGAGCTGTGCAACATTTTTACTTCGTGCTGGTGTTGAGGTAGATATGTTTGAAAAATCAGATAGACCAGGTGGACTATTAACCTATGGCATCCCAAATTTTAAGATAAAAAAAGATGTGATTTTGAGAAGATTTGGTTGGATGCAAGAAGCAGGGATGAATTTACATCTTAATAGCGATATAAAGGACTCACAACAATTAAAAAACATGCTAGATGAATATGATGCAATTTTTGTAGGTCTAGGAGCACCAAGCAGTAGAGGTGCTAGAATGAAAAATGAAGATTCCCACGGGGTGTATCATGTTATGGATATATTAAAGCATGCTCAAAAAAGGGTATTTGAAGATTTCTATGAGTCAATCCTTGAGGATAAACATGTAGTAGTTATTGGTGGTGGTGATTCTGCTATGGATGCTGTAAGAACTTCAGTGCGTATGAATGCAAAATCTGTTCGTTGTGCATATAGAAGAGATCAAGCAAATATGCCAGGAAGTCAAAAAGAGGTTATAAATGCAAAAGAGGAAGGTGTTCTCTTTGAGTTTTATACTGCTCCAAAAGAGGTTGTAGTAGATAAGGGTAGGCATGTGAAAGGTATGATATGTCAAAAAACTCACTTAGGCGAACCAGACGCAAGTGGCAGAAGAAAACTTGAAGTGATAGAGGGAAGTGATTTTGAATTAGAGTGTGATGTTATTATCTTAGCACTAGGTTTTGATAATGTAGAGTTCCCTTGGTATGATGATGCTCAAATAAACACTGGTAGATGGGGTGATATTCTTGTTAATGAAGAAAAGAGAACTTCTAATAAACGCGTTTATGCTGGTGGAGATGCTGTAAGAGGTGCTGATTTAGCAGTAACTGCAGCAGCAGATGGAAGATTGGCAGCCTTGTCAATGATGCAAGATTTCGGTCTAACTCTATAGACAAGGTTACAAAACATAGAGATATTGACACTTTTCATTTGATTTTATTTTAATATTAATTCCTTTGGTAAATTTAAGTTTACTAAAGGAAAAATGTGTACAATAACGAATGAATATTCATTTGTCTATGAAATATTACTATTTAATCTTATAAAGGAGGAATAATGAAAGAGAGCAGTACAGTAAAAAAGTTAGCATTATTTGTGTTTTTTATTGCAGTTGGTTTATTTATATACACAGTATATATCTCAAAAGCGTGGTCTTACCTATCTAAAGATCCAAAAGCTTGTATAAACTGTCATGTAATGGATACACAATATGCAACATGGCAACATAGTTCTCATGGGATAGCTGGAGTTACTTGTGTTGAGTGTCACCTACCAACAGATAGTTTTGTCAATAAGTATATGGCAAAAGCAAGAGATGGTTGGAACCACTCTGTAGCGTTTACCTTAAGAACATATGATAATGCTATGCAGATCAGTGATGACGGTGCAAGAAGGGTACAAGAAAATTGTATATCGTGTCATGCAAGCTTAGCATCAACGCTTGGTGAAAATGCTGATAAATACCATAAGTTTTCACAGCCGTATGTTGAGAATGGACGAAAATGCTGGGAGTGTCATAAGAGTGTGCCTCATGGAAAAGTTCGTAGTCTTACTACAACACCATATAATTTAGGTATGAAAGATTTTAAATAAAAAAAGGAGATAAAATGGGTATAAATTTTAAGTTATTACTTGCAGGTTCAGTTGTTGCAATAGGTGCTATGGCTTTATTGGCTAGTAGTATTAATGAGAGAGAACAAGAGAGAGTGGAGCTTCATAAGACTCCCGTTATAGCAAAAAGCATAGAAAACAAAAGTGAAGAGTGGGCTAGATATTATCCTAGACAATATAGTTCTTGGAAAAAAACAAAAGAGCAGGATGAGTTGACTGATATGTTGAAAGAAAAATCTCAACTAGCTGTTTTATGGGCCGGTTACGGTTTCGCAAAAGATTATAATGCTCCTCGTGGACACTATTATGCACTTCAAGATAATGTTAATACGCTTAGAACAGGGGCTCCAGTAGATGATAAAACTGGACCTATGCCAACTGCATGTTGGACTTGTAAATCTCCAGATGTTCCTCGTATTCAAGAGAGAGATGGTGAGTTAGAATATTTTACTGGTAAATGGTCAAAATATGGTGATGAAATTGTAAACACTATTGGTTGTGCTTCTTGCCACTCCAATGAAACTGGTGAGCTTTTAGTTCGTGTTCCTCACTTAGATAGAGCTTTAAAGTCAGCTGGTTTGCCAACATTTGCTGAATCAACTCATCAAGAAAAAAGAAACTTAGTATGTGCACAGTGTCATGTTGAGTACTATTTCCAAAAAACTGAATGGAAAGATAAAGATGGCAATAAAAAAATTGCAAAAGTTGTTACTTTACCATGGGCTAATGGCTTAACGGCAGAGGGCGCAGAGAAGTACTATAATGATATGAACTTTACTGACTGGACACATAAAATCTCTAAAACTAAAATGTTAAAAACGCAACATCCAGGTTATGAGCTTTATAAAACTGGTATTCATGGACAAAAAGGTGTGTCTTGTGCAGATTGTCACATGCCATATACTCAAGAGGGATCTGTAAAATATTCAGACCACCAGCTACAAAACCCATTAGAAACAATGGATAGATCTTGCATGAATTGTCATAGAGAGAGTGAAAAGAAGTTAAAAGAGATTGTTCATAGAAAATATGAAAGAAAAGATCAACTTCATGAGATAGCTATGGATAACTTGGCTAAAGCTCACCTAGAAACTGCCAAAGCGATGGAAGCAGGTGCTACAGATGCAGAGCTTAAAGATATAAGAGCAAATATTCGTTCAGCACAGTGGAATTGGGACTATGCAGTGGCATCTCACCCAGCGTTCTTTCATGCACCTGAAGAGACATTAAGACTTTTAGCTGTTGCAAATGAAAAAGCACAGAATGCTAGAATTGGTTTAGTTGGTGTTCTTGCTAAACATGGTGTTATGAACTATTCTGCTCCAGATTTTTCTACAAAAGAAAAAGCGCAAAAGCTTGCAGGTGTTCCATTTGAAAAACTAGTTGCTGCTAAGCTTAAGTTCAAGAAAACTCTAGAAAAAGAGTGGTATAAACAAGCTGAGGCCAAAGGTACTTTAAATGCTAAAGCATCTCGTCAAGGTTTAGATGATGTTGAGACAGCGTATTCTAAATAAAAAAGATAAACTATAAACAATGGGAGTTCCCATTGTTTATAGATATTTTAGATTAAAAATATATATTTATTTTTAATCTAAAATATCTTGAGTAACTAAAAGAATGGATTATATGTTATATAAAATTTTCACCTCCTATATCACTATGTTTATATTGTTGTCAATACTAGCAGTAGGTGCAGCTATTGGAACATTTATTGAAAATGACTATGGTTCCATTGAAGCAAAAAGAGTAGTATATTACTCATGGTGGTACGAACTCACTTTAATCTTTAGTGTTTTAAATATCTTAGCAGTTGTTATAAAAACAAAGATGTATAAAGTTAAGCCAAGGGCTTTGTTTCATATATCTTTTTTATTTATACTTGTAGGTGCTGGGATCACACATTTTTTTGGCATAGATGGTACGATGCATATTCGTGAAGGCAAACAATCAAATATAATTTTAGTAGGTAAAAAAGAATATATTGTACCTTTTAGCATAAAACTAGAAGATTTTACCCTCAAACGCTATCCTGGAAGTAGATCGCCCTCTGAATTTTCTTCAGATGTTGTAGTTTTAGATGAAGAGTTAGATAAAGAGTTTAGATATAAGATATATATGAATCATACACTTAGCTATAGAGGGTATAAGTTTTTTCAAACATCCTATGATAGTGATGAAAAGGGAACTAAACTATCTGTAAATAAAGATCCTGGAGTAGAAGTAACTTATATTGGTTATGCGATGCTGTTTTTAGGGCTAATTTGGACACTTTTAGATAAAAAATCTCGTTTTAGATATTTAGTAAGAAAGATACAAAAGATGCCTATAGCTTCTATAGCTTTTGCCTTTTTAGTTGTTTCATCTCCTACTCTCCCATTATTTGCATCTGATTCTACATTTATTCAAGAGTATATAAAAGAGCATAGAACAAAAGCAGCAGAGGTTTCTCAAAAATTTGGAACGCTTATTGTGCAAGCACCAGATGGACGAATGAAACCATTAAACACTCAAAATCGAGAAGTTTTAAGCAAGATAAGTGGTTCCTATACTTGGAACAGTATGGATGCTGACATGGTGATGTTGGGTATTTTTTCTAAGCCTAGTGCATGGAAAAAGATAGAGATAATTCGCGTAAAAACTAAAAAATTACGAAAATATTTAGGGGTGAGTGAAGATAAAAAGTTATTAAGATTTGTAGATTTTTTTAATGATGATGGAAAATATATATTATCAAATGAAGTTGATAAAGCAAATAGGATTGCAGCATCAAAAAGAGGGACTTATGAGAGAGACCTTATTCAAGTTGATGAGAGGTTAAATGTTTTTTTTATGGCATATAGGGGAGTGTTATTTACTATATTTCCTTTGCCAAATGATGAAAAAGAAAAATGGGTTGATTTTAAGAGTATGTTTAGTGAGGTGGAAGATAGTAATATAAAACGGAGTGTTAGTAAGTTTTTAGATGCTACTTATAATAGACAATATGAAAAAGCACTCCCTATGTTAGATGATATTACTGCTTATCAGTATAGGTATGGAAATGAAGTGATTCCATCAAAAGAAAAACTAGATTTAGAAATATGGTTTAATTCACTTGATTTGTTTTTCAAACTAGCACTTGGGTACCTCTTTTTTGGAATTTTACTACTTATATATAGTATAGTCTCGATGTTTAACAATAAGCTTGTAAATGAAAAGATAAAAAAAATATTTTCATTTATCACTATGCTTTTATTTGTTTTTCATAGTGCGGGGATAGCGATTAGATGGTATGTGGGTGGTTACATACCAATCTCAAATACCTATGAAACTATGGTTTACATAGCATATGCTTCGATAATTGTATCTTTAGTGTTTTTTAGAAAATCAACTCTAGCTTTGGCCGCTGCCTTTGTGATGGCAGGAGTGTTTTTATTTGGTGCATATTTAGGGGAAGTTGATCCTCAAATAACTAGCTTAGTTCCAGTGCTAAAATCTTACTGGCTTAGCATACATGTTTCCGTGATTACAGCAAGTTATGGTTTTTTTGGAGTGAGTGCAATTTTGGGCTTAGTTATGTTGTTGCTGTTTTCTTTGAGGGATTCAAAAAGAGAGTATATAAATAAACATATTCAAAATATAGCATACATAAATGAAGCTATTTTGATACTAGGCTTGGTTCTGCTTGTGATTGGAAACTTTCTAGGCGGTATTTGGGCAAATGAGTCTTGGGGAAGATACTGGGGATGGGATCCTAAAGAAACATGGGCATATATCTCAATAATAGTATATACACTTGTTATCCATTTGCGTTTAATACAAAAATTTTACTCTTTATACCTCTTTTCTATACTGAGCGTATTGTCATTTTATTCAATATTAATGACATATTTTGGTGTAAACTTTTATCTTGCGGGGATGCATTCCTATGCTACTGGAGACCCTATCCCCATACCTATTTGGGTTTATGTGTCTTTAGCTATTGTGTTTGTATTTGTTGCAATGGCTTACCCTAAAAGAAAAATAGAAAATCAAAAAGGAAAATTCAAATGAAAAAAATGATAATGGCTTCGATGCTAGTGCTTGGAATGTTAACACTACAGGCTAGTGAAATAGAAAAAGAGCAAGTGAGTTCTGAACAGGTTAAGCCTTATTATATGGGTGAGATTGTAAAAGTTGAGCAGGGTGGTGCATATACATACCTAGAGATTAAAGAAAAAAACAATAAAAGCTTTTGGATAGCAGTTAATAGTATAGAAGCAAACAAGGGTGACACTGTGCGTTTTCAAAATGAATTAGTTGTTAAGGACTTTACAAGCAAGGCATTAAATAAAAAATTTGATGAATTGATGTTTGCTTCAAATTTGCAGTATAAAGTGAAATAATCTTTAAGATGTTTCTAAAATGTAATAATTAGATACTTAATAAGTAGTTTATCTGAAATATTAATAATATTATATTAGTTTAAGTTAAACTATCATACTATTCTTAAATGAATTAGCATTCATTCACTATAAAAAGGAGTAAGAATGATGAAGCCGCATACTGAGGTATCGTTTGATAAACTTTATAAAGATTTTGAAAATCGAATTAAAGATTTAGAAAAATTACCGCGTGTCAAAGAGGAAGGTTCTGTCGAGCAAATGCTAACAGAAAAAGGGTTTTCAAGAAGAGATTTTATGAAGTGGGCAAGTGCAATTACAGCAATGCTAGCCCTTCCGTCAAGTTTTACACCACTTATGGCAGATGCTATTAAAGTTGTTGATAGACTTCCGATTATTTGGTTGCATATGGCGGAGTGTACAGGTTGCAGTGAAGCACTTCTTCGTTCTGCTCACCCAACTATAGACAGTCTTATATTTGACTATATTTCATTAGAATATCATGAAACTTTAATGGCTGCAGCTGGTTGGCAGGCTGAAGAAAATATAGAACATGCAATGGATAAATATAAGGGTCAGTATATCTTAATGGTTGAGGGTGGCATCCCAACTGGCTTAGAGGGTTCTTATCTTACTATTGGTGGACATGGGAAAAAAGGTATAGATATAGCCAAGGAAGCTAGTGATAATGCAGCGGCTATTTTTGCTATTGGTACATGTTCTGCATATGGTGGAGTGCAAGCTGCTATTCCAAATCCTACAGGTGCTGTTGCTCTAAGTGATGTGACAAATAAAACAGTTATTAATGTTCCAGGATGTCCTCCTAGTGAGAAAAATATTGTTGGAACTTTAATGTACTATCTCCTGTATGGTTCTTTACCTGCACTTGATGTATATAACAGACCAAAATGGGCTTATAGATTGAGAATCCATGATTTATGCGAGAGAAGAGGTCGCTTCGATGCTGGTGAATTTGTAGAGAGTTTTGGTGATGAGGGTGCAAAAGATGGATATTGCCTATATAAAGTAGGTTGTAAAGGTCCTTATACCTTCAATAACTGCTCTAAAAATAAATTTAATGAAGATACTTCATGGCCGGTTCAAGTTGGTTTTGGGTGTATTGGTTGTAGTGAACCAGATTTCTGGGATACTATGGGAACAGTTAATGAACCACTCGCAAACAAGCTCTACAATACTACATTTAGTGGGCTAGGCGCTGATGCAACAGCAGATAAGATAGGTGTAGCTATATTAGCAGCAACCGCTATTGGTGTAACAGCTCACGCAGTTTTAGCATTAGTTAAGCCACCAAAAGAATAAGAGTAGAGGAGATAAGATATGTCAAAAAGAGTAATAGTTGACCCAATAACTAGAATAGAGGGACACTTAAGAGCAGAAGTTGTGGTTGGAGATGATGGTATAGTTGAAGATGCCTTTGTTTCTTCAACGCTATGGCGTGGTTTAGAAGTGATTGCTAAAGATAGAGATCCAAGAAATGTTGCAATTTTAATGCAAAGAATATGTGGTGTTTGTACTTATTCTCACTACTTAAAAAGTACTATGGCAGTTGAGGACGCATTAGGGATTAAAATTCCATTAAATGCAGAACTTGTGCGAACACTTATGAATGTAGCACTATTTATTCATGACCATGTAGTTCATTTTTATCATCTTCATGGTGTTGATTGGGTTGATATTACAAGTGCACTAAAAGCTGATCCTGCAAAGGCGTCAAAGTTAGCATTTAAGTATAGTGACTCTCCAGTAGCAACAGGGGAGGCTGATCTTAAAAAGACACAAGAGACTATTGAGAAGTTTGCTAAAAGCCCACAAGGGATGGGACCATTTGCTAATGCATATTGGGGTCATGGAACTTACAGACTAACACCTGAGCAAAATTTAATAGCACTTTCTCACTATTTAAAAGCCTTAGAGATTCAAAGAATAGCGGCGAAGATGATGGCTATTTTTGGTGGTAAAAATCCACATCCACAATCTTTAGTTATTGGTGGTGTAAGCTGTGTTATGGATATACTTGATCCAACTAGAATGGCAGAGTATATGGAAAACTTCAAAAAACTTGCAGATTTTGTTGATAATGCTTATTATCCAGATATTAAGATGGCAGCAGAGATGTACAGAGATGAACCATCTGTTGTGAAGCCAATAGGTGTTAAAAATTTTATGGGTGCACCTGAACTAATGATAGGGAGAGGCGAGTATCTGTTTGATGCAAAAGGGTATATTTTAGATGCTGATTTATCTAAAGTCTTTGATATAAATGAAGACTTAATCACAGAAGAAGCAACACATGCATGGTATGCAGATGATGAAGCGCAACACCCATATGATGGAACAACTGTACCAAACTACACAGGTTTTGTAAAAGGTGAAAGTGTTGGACCTCAAGGCAAAATGGTGCATTCTGAAAATATTGACCCTAAAGGGAAATATAGTTGGATAAAAGCTCCACGATATGAAGATAAGCCGATGGAAGTAGGTCCTTTAGCTTCTATACTTGTAAACTATGCGAACGGAAATGAAAAAGTGATAGCTGCGGTTGATAGTTTCTTAGAAGAGACAGATTTACCTCTTGAAGCACTCTTTACTACATTGGGTCGTACAGCGGCTCGTGCTGTTCAAGCAAAATTAATAGCTAAGCATGGTATGGAAGCATTTTATAATCTTATTGAAAACCTTAAGGTTGATGAAGAAACATGTGCTCCGTATGTGATTGATACAAACAAAGAGTACAAAGGTCGTGGAATCGGTGAAGCGCCTCGTGGTATGTTAATCCACTGGATTCGCATAAAAAATGGTGTTTGTGAAAATTATCAAGCTACTGTACCATCAACATGGAACGCATCGCCTATAGATGCTAATGGTGTAAAAGGTCCCTATGAAGCTGATTTAGTTGGTCTTAAAATTAAAGATTTATCAAAGCCTTTAGAAGTTATTAGGGTTATACACTCTTATGACCCTTGTATTGCTTGTGCTGTTCATGTTATGGACACTAAGGGTAACAAGCTTGGTGAATATAAGGTTGACCCACTCTATGGTGGCGTTTGTAACGCATAAGGAGCTATAATGCAAACTGTTCAAAATAAAGATGCCTCTCACGAGGAGGTTCATATAGAGCAAGAGTTAGAGTTTAGTACATTTTACAGGTTACATCATTGGGTAAGGGTACTTAGTATTATAGTTTTAACAGCGACAGGATTTTATTTAGCTATTCCTGTTATTGCACCTGCTCAAAATCCTGAGCCTACAAACTTTATGTATGCACTTTTTAGATCTTGGCATCTCATATTTGGTTTTGTGATGATCTCTATGTTTATAGGTAAAACATACTATTTCTTATTTGTTAAAAGTAATAGAGCCGAGGTAAAATCTATAAAAGACATTTTTCGTTTGGAGAATTGGGCAAAGCAGATAGGATACTATTTTCTTGTAACAAAGCATCCACAGTTAACGGGTGCTTATAATGTTGTACAGTTTATAGCCTATGTTGCTTTTTACTTTATATCATTGGGTCTTATAGTTACAGGCTTAATCCTTTATGTTCATGTATATCATGAGGGGATGGGTGGTGTACTTTATGATAGCATGAGGTACTTAGAAGTTATGTTAGGTGGCTTAGCCTTTGTAAGAGAGTTACATCATCTTCTTATGTGGGGAACTATTCTTTTTGTTGTGGTTCATGTGTATATGGCAATCTTTAATGCTGTGTATGGCAAAGAGGGAAGCATAGATTCAATTATTAGTGGATATAAATGGCATAGAAAGCATTAGCAGATAGAAAAAGGAAATTATTTTGAAAATATTAATATTAGGCATTGGTAATATCCTTTTTGGAGATGAGGGAGTAGGTCCTCATCTTGCAAATCTTATCGAGAGAAAATACGAATTTACTTCAGATAAACATAGTGTTGAAATCATAGACGGTGGAACACTAGCACACAGACTTATCCCAATAATTACCGAATATGATAGAGTAGTGCTTATAGATTGTGTAAAAGTTGATGATGGAAAAATTGGGGATGTGTACTCTTTTGAGTTTAGTGATATGCCAGAACATATAAAATGGAATGGCAGTGCACATGAGGTTGAGATGCTGCAAACTCTTCAAATGATAGAGATGATAGGAGACTTACCACCTGTAAAGATAGTAGGCGTAATCCCTTATGTGATTGGTGAAAATAGTACATTTTCTATGACACAAGAGGTCGTTAATGCAAGTTTAACAATGGAGAAAGTAGTTATAGACTATCTGAAATCCCTAGATATAGATGTAGAAATAAAAAAAGATTTAAAAATTACAGATGTGACAAATGATACATACACCAAGGGGATAGAATATGATATTGGAGTTTAGTCTTGATTACCGTTCTTCCTCTTTGGTGTATGAAAAGATTTTTTTAAAGCTACTCAAAGAGCATGGCTTGAGTGGAAAAATAATCAAAAATAAATTTAGCCTAAAGTTTTATGTTGTATCAGAAGATATGGAGTTGCTCAAGGATTTTATTACAAATTTTTCATCAACTCTTCCCCACTCCATTTTTTTATATGCAAATGATGCTCAGATGCTAGAAGAGATGCCAGAGGGAAACTACGAGCTAAATGAAGATAAAAAAACTTCGCTCCCTTTTTGTTTAGAATGTCTTCATGATGTTATGGATGAGACTGGTGATGATTATTATAATATATTTAAAGAGTGTAGCGTTTGTGGCTATAGTGTAGATGGAGAAAAACGAAGCTATAAAAAAGAGTTTGAAAAAATAGCACAAGATATTAAAAATGGGAAAAATGTAGAGTTAAGCACATTATATGGAAAATATATAGTAGGTTTGCCATCAAAGCTATGTAATGAGTATAAATGCGATTTAATAGCGTATGATTATGCCACTATAAATGAGTACATGAATGCTATAGAGGAGGAGCTCACAGCGATAGCATCTTTTGAGAAACCTTTTGTGAAATTATCAAGAAAAATGAAACTTGCTCTTGATTATGAGGATGTTGAAGTTGAGTTGTTTCGATGCAAACTACCTGATGATTTAGTGCTGCATTTGTTGATGCAAGAGTTATATGCTTTAGATGAGAGGCTTATGTTTATATCTAAAGAGAAGATCGATTATGATGAACAATTACACCTTAATGTGATTAAAGAGGAACAAGAGCCTATTGAGCTTGTAGTTTCTTCTACACATAGAGCTATTGTAAAAGGAGAAAAAGGACTTCAAGAGTTTGAAGTTCTTAGAGAAGAGGTTGTGCCTTCTCATGGTGCACTCTTATCTGTAGTAAATGAACACAGCATAGATGCACAAAATATAGCTGGTTTATATCTGAGTAAAGAGCGCCAGTCATCTTTGGTTGTTTATGGAAAAAAATATGACTTTATAGATTATCTTTATTTTACTTTTTCATTTTCATCTGTAAAAGAAGTTATGAATGCGATTGTAGAGTCAGATGAGACGGCAAGAAAGTTAGTTGAAAACTATACAAATAAATTTCCACAGCACCTTGAAAAAATAAAAGATATTTCATGGAAAAAAGAGAAGTTAAGTATATATGATCTTTGGGGAGTTGCCGCAATTATTTTAAATCTAACACAATCAGATGATATTTATCAAGCTGCGCAGGATTTAGAAGATAATAATATGAAATTTTTAGGAGAAAAAGGGCCTAGAATTGATTATAAACTTATTAAAGAAGAGAAACAGATAGTTTTAGACCCACTCAAAATGATAAGAAGTGCTATCAGTTTTAAGCTGGCAGGAATAGATAATTTGACACTTTCTTATGGAATTATGGAGAGTTTTGTAGAATTTATTGCTCACGAAATTGATGTTTTAAAAGAGAGTATGAGTGTAGAAGCGGTGGTGATATCTGGCTCAATGTTAGAAAATAAAAAACTCTTTAGAAGGTTGTGTAAAGATATAAATGATAACCATAAACTTTATTTTCACAATGAATTACTTGTAGATGGCGATAGTATATTTAAATAGCATAGAAGGACAAAACGGTGGATAAAAAACAAAGAGAATATAAAATAATAGAATCCGCATTAGATATGTTTTCTAGAAAAGGTTTTTACAGCACGACAGTAGCTCAGATAGCTAAAAGTATTGGTATGAGTGTTGGACATTTTTATAATTTTTTTCCATCAAAAAATTCACTTGCAAAAGCTTCTATCACATTTGTAACAAAAAAATTAGCAGATGAACTGCATAAAATAAATGAATTAAATATATCTTCAAAAGATAAAATACATATGTTTGTACTTAGCTATTTAGATTTTTTAGAAAAAAATCCACAAATGATTGATTATTTTTTTAAAGTATATTTAGCAAATAGAGAGATGTTTTCACAAGATGGAGATAGTGGATTTGAGCTTGCAAAAGCATTTATAGATGAGATAGAGATTTTAATAAATAGCGGCATAGAATCAAAAGAGTTTTGCAAAAAAGATTTTTATGTCTCTTTCTCTTGTATTACAGGAATTTTAGGGGGGATAACTTTTTTAAATGGTGAGGGTGTTTTAAATAAAGATGTCAATATATATGCTAAAGAACTTTCAGATTCAATTGTAAAAGCACTTCAATAGTTGAGTTAGTGAATTTAATTAATTTTTTTGTTATCATTTATTAGTATAATATTTCTTTATTAAAATCTAAAAGGTAATCTATGGCATTTGTCCTTGAACTTCAAACCACTTCCAAACAAAACTACATTAAAAATTACATTACATCTGTTATCAGAAACTTTGATATAAAAGTAGATATATTACACGATAGTGAAAAACTAGCCTTTGCTTTTGAATCAGAACATGAAAAACTTCAAGAGTGTCTTGACTCAATCGCAAAAGAGCTTCCAGCTTCTATTTTTTTGAAAAGTTCTACTAGTTACAGGGTAGATGATGAGCCAAAATCAATTCCAGAGATGGATAATTCATTTGCACTCAATCTAGGACTCTGCCCCTCTTGTCAAAAAGAGATGTTTGATGTAAGTTCTAAGCGATACTACTATCCATTTGCTTCATGCTCTTGTTGTGGTGGAAACTACAGCTTTGTTAACTCTTATCCATATGAGAGAAAAAACACCTCCTTTAAATTTATAAGCCCCTGTAAATCATGTGTTGATGAAACAAATAGTGTTGGTACAAAAGAGACGCATCAAGTAAACTCTTGCCATGATTGTGGTGTTCCTGTGAGACTTGTAAATAAGTCAAATGAGAGATATGCAAACGATGCTGGTAGCTTTAGAACTATGTTTGAGGTTGCTGCAAAAGCTTTGCATGATGACAAAAAACTACTGATGAAGACCACTTTTGGGTATAGACTTTTTTATAAATCTAATATGATGGATAATAGTTCCACCCTTATGATGATAAATGCAAGCAAAATAACGGATCATCTCTCTTTAATCACAGAAGAGTTCAATGCTCTGTTGAGCATAGAGAGACCTATTTTAAATGTAACATTAAAAAATGAAGAGTTAAAAAAGCAGCTAGGGGCAAATACTGTAAATGTAAAATATCCCGATGATGGTTTTAGCATACTTCTTGGTGCAGAGTTGCAAAAGCTTGGAGTTGATTATATAGCATATGAAGATACAAACTCCGATGTGGATGCTGATATACTTATGGATTATGACCTAGAGGTAAGAGCTCAAAAAGATATGAAAATCTTTTTAAATAAAGATATATTGTTTATAGCAGAGGGTGAGAGGGTCTCTTTTCCATCTAAAAATCTTGTAGCCAAAAGTGTTTTAAGTGTTAGTGATAAGTTTATAGGTTTACCAAAAAATGGTGAAATGTTTTTTGATAAAATGGAACTTTTTGAGTCAGTAGATGTTCATAAGGCAAATGTTTTAGAGGGGATAGATGAAAAATACCACTCAAACCAAACAGCGTACTCAAAAGAGGAAGCATCTTTTACCTCTGTGATAGCAGAGCATAATCTTTTTGGCAAAAAATGTGTAGGGGCATACTTTGATGAGGAACCATCTTTTTTGTACTATGATGGGAAAAAAGTACTCAAAATAGTTCCACCTAAGAAGTTTGATCCAAAAGAGATTTTGAATGATATTTCGCAGTTGCGAGAGGGTTCAGATAAACTTGTACAAAACTTAGAGAAAAATATGCCTGAGGTTTATAAAAAGCTCCAAGAGATGCAAGAGAGAGATGATGTAAAGTTTTTTGAATCAGTTGCAATCATACTCGGACTAAGCGATGAGTCTATGGATGGGGTAACTAAAGAGGCTATGAAGTTTATAGGAAAAGGTGGGATTCAGATAGATACACATGTAAAAGATAACCGTTTTGATCATAGTGCATTTCTAGCAAGTATCATCTCATACCAACTAGCTGGTGTTGAGAGTACCATAATTGCATACTCTATCTTTGAGAGCTTCGGTGATTACTTTAGCGAGATAATTGGTGAACTAAAAGAGAAAACAAAATCAAGTGAGATAATTCTTTGTGGAACACATTTTGCAAACCAGTCACTTTTTTCAAGGATGCAAAGAAATCTAAAAATTACACCACCATATATGAATAAAAACTATCCAATAGGGGGAGAAAATGTAGTTGTTGGGGGCGTTTATCTATAGGTTAGAGCTAAAAATACATGGTATTGTACAAGGTGTTGGGTTTCGACCTTACATCTACAAACTAGCGCATAAATATAAACTTTTTGGGCATATCTATAATGATGGTAATGGTGTGACTATTGAGATAGAAGGGGATGAGAAAAATATCTCCAACTTTAAAGAGGAGCTAAAAAATTCAACTCCAGTTTTATCTCGAATAGATTTGATGCAAACAAAAGAGTTAGAGCTAAAAAATAGCACAGAGTTTCTTATACTTAAATCCAACCAAACATCTATCTCAACTATGCTATCAGCAGATATAACTATGTGTGATGATTGTAAAGCAGAGATGTACGATAAAAACAATCGCAGATACAATTACCCCTTTATAAATTGTACAAATTGTGGACCAAGATACACCATCATTAAAAACCTTCCCTATGATAGAGATGAAACAAGCATGAGCCTTTTTGAGATGTGTAGTGAATGTAGGCAAGAGTATGAAAATCCAAACAATAGAAGATACCATGCACAGCCAATATCATGTTTTAGATGTGGTCCAAAGTTACGGTTTGTGTCTATTGACGGGGATAAAGAGATAGATGAAGAAAAAGCTATTCAAAAGATATGTTTGCTTATCAAAAGTGGACAAAGCGTTGGTATAAAAGGTCTCGGTGGTTTTCATATAGTTTGTGATGCTAGCAACGAAAAGGCAGTATCAGAGCTGCGTTTAAATAAAAACAGACCAACAAAACCATTGGCAGTGATGTTTAAAGATATAGACGCTATAAAAAAAGTATGTTCACTCACTCAAAAAGATGAAGAGCTTGTACTCTCAAAAGAGAGACCCATAGTGATAGTTACAAAAAGCTCTTATATAGGTTTAGCCGATTCTATTGCACCCAATATTGATAAAATAGGAGTTTTTCTACCCTATACACCACTGCACGAGATACTCTTGCAAGAGTTAAATATACCCTTAGTAGCTACAAGTGCAAATCTAAGTGATGAACCAATCATAAGAGATGAAAAAGAGCTCTTTGTAAAGATGCCAAATGTTATAAAAAATGTTTTAACACACGATAGAGAGATTGTAAATGCTTGTGATGATAGTGTTGTTTTAAACAGTTCTACCCATATACTTATGCTTAGGATGGCAAGGGGATATGCACCGCAGAGTTTTTACTTGAAGAAAAAAATATCTAAAAATATTTTAGCTCTAGGAGCTAACCAAAAATCAACTATAACCATAGCTTTTGATAATAACATAGTAATATCTCCTCATATTGGGGATTTGAACTCCATAGAAGCCTTTGAGTATTTTAAAACTACACTCGATACTCTCAAGAGAGTTTACAAGTTTGAACCAGATGTGATAGTATGCGATAAACATCCAAGGTATGAAACAACAATTTGGGCAAAAGAGTATGTAAAAGAGCATAAAAATATAGAACTTTTAGAGGTGCAACACCATTTCTCCCATGCTCTTGCTTGTATGGCTGAATACTCTTTAGATGAAGATGTTTTGGCATTTTGTTTTGATGGAACAGGGTATGGAGATGATGGAAAACTTTGGGGTGGAGAGGTTTTTGTAGTATCAGCACAAAAATATAAAAGAGTGTATCATTTTTTAGAACTCTCTTTGCTAGGTGGTGAAAAAGCTATAAAAGAGCCAAAAAGAGTTGGACTTTCACTATTGTTTGAGATATTTTCCCTCCACGAGATACTAAGCATGGAGTGTGAATTTTTAAAAGCATTTACAAAACAAGAGATAAAAATATTTCATCATATCTACATTAAAGGTACAAACACTCCAAAAACCTCCTCTTTGGGAAGAATTTTTGATGGTGTGTATGCCCTTAGTGGTGATGGAGTAAACTTAGGTTATGAGGGTGAGAGTGGTTTAATACTAGAGACTCAAAGTAAAGATTCCTCTAGCGAAGAGATATATAGCTACACACTAGAAAATGGGGTGATTGACTATAAAGAGATGATAAATCAGATAGTGATAGATGCAGATAAAACAGATATAGCAAAAAAGTTTATCTCTACTATCACAAATATAATTGTAGATATAGCTAAAGAGTATCCTACATTACCAGTAGTTCTTAGTGGTGGAGTGTTTCAAAATGCCACCTTAGTTTCGCAGGTGACACAAGCACTCAAAGAGATGGACAGAGAGTATTATATACAGAGTAAAACACCTATAAATGATGGTGGAATTTCACTCGGTCAAGCATATTTTGCAATAAAAAAGGATGGATAAATGGGTAAAAAAATAGCACTAATAGGTTCTGGCAATGCATTTTTTAAAGATGAGGGGATAGGTCTTTATGGGGCAAAATATATAAAAGAAAACTATATTTTTGAGCCTAGTATAGAGATAGTTGATGGTGGAACACTTGGGTTTTTGCTTATGCCACTTTTACAAGAGTTTGATGAGGTGATAATCATTAACACAGAATCTGATGAGGGGAAAGAAGCTGGTGATATAGTAATCAAAACAACAGATGAGTTTTTAGATGGCACACTTGTAAAAAAGACGGCAAATGAGGTAGAGATAGCTGAGATGCTACAGATTTGCTCCCTTACAGAGGCTATGGCAGAGACAACTGTAATAAGTATAGTTCCTAAAGATATTATCTCTGTTGAGGTTGCATTAAGTGAGGAGCTCAAATCAGCATGGAGGAGATACATAGATGTCACTCTTGAGAAGATAAAGGCACTTGGTGTTGGTGTTAAGAAAAAAGAGGAAGAGTTTACCTTAGAGGAGATATTAGATATTTTTGCAAATCCAAGTATAGAGTTTAAAAAAGGATTTTGATGAGCTGTTTACCTCACTAGATTGTGCTATACTTGAGATATGAAAAATATATTGATAGTTGAAGATGATGTTGACTTAAACACTACAGTATCTAAGTTTTTAAAGCTGAAGTCTTTTGGTTGTAGCTCTGCTTTTGATGGACAAAAGGCGGTTGATATGGCGTATGAGGATAATTATGATTTGATTATTTTAGATGTAAAGCTTCCCCTTTTAAATGGTTTTGAGGTGGCTACAAAAATAAGGGAAAACTCCAATACTCCCATAATATTTTTAACCTCACTCAATAGTGAAAAAGATATAGAACAGGGCTTTTTAACTGGTGGTGATGACTACATAACAAAGCCTTTTTCGCTCTCAGAGTTACATCTAAGAATAA
>JALSLJ010000036.1 GCA_026988315.1 Sulfurimonas sp.
GTTTTTAACTTTGGCACTCCTGCTTTTTGCAATGTCCACATAAGAAGTGATTTTAAACTGTCGGAATTATTCTCAATGCTCTTTTTCCTTTGTTGGAGCCTTTTTATTTCATTTGATAGAAAATCCGAATCACTTTTAAGTTTTGCTAAAACAATTCTCACGCTATCGGCTTTCTTTTCAAGTTTTTCCTCTATCTCATTGTATAGCTGTGTTATTGTTTCCATATCTTCCGTATCACTTGCTAAATCATAGATTGTTTGGTACTCTTCGCTTATCTCTATTAATTTCATTTTTGCCTCTTTTTTTTATTTTTTTAGCTGCATTTTTAGCTGTATTTTTGCCTCTTTTTTTGCGAACATTTTTTGACACCTCGAAAAGCCCTAAATATTGGGCTTAAATAGATGTTTTGCCAAAAAAACTTAGTATATAACTTATAGGAAAAGAATTTCAACATTTAAGCCACTAAAACGCTTGATTGTTTTTTCCATTTTTGCATAATTTTTTCTTATGTCTTTTAACTTTATTTTTCGCAAATAATCATTTAGGAAACTAAATTCCAACCTATGGATATTTTCAGTATCATTTTTTGTTAATGATTTATTGTAGGTTTTAATGTTTAAGCGATTGTTAGATTTTTTTTCACTCTTACTCTTATAGTAGGTAGTATTAAAATATCTAAAAGGTTTTCTATCTTCACAAAGCTTTTTAATAACTCTGTTTGGTATTTTGCCTTTGAAGTCTATCGCTACATCAATCCTGACAACCTGCTCGTTTTGTATCTTTCGATAAAGCAAACTTAATAACTCACTAAGAAGCTCTGATTTCTCATTGTAACCGTGTAGCCCTGCAAACTCTATAACTTGCTTTGTAGGGTTTCTGCTGTATCGTTTAATAGGCAACATTAAACCTGTTGATGTATGAAGTATTTTTGCCTCTATAATATTTTTAGTAAGAGACTTTTTAAAAACTTCCCTCCATCGTTGCGGTTCAAATACTCCTATGCTTTTAACCTGTTCTATGATATAATTTTCATCATCTTTAAATAGTGCTTCTAAGTTTTCGCTATTGAAGTTCAAAGAGTCAATTACTCCCTGCCTCATTTTTTTTACCGAATTTGATGAGGTACTCTTTTACTGTTTTCTTTTGTCTATCAGCCACATATCTTCGCTTTACTCTTGAATTACCTTTTTTATCCCATTCACTCGTTATTAGGTCTTCATCTTCAAGTTCGCAAAAATACTGATTAGCATTTGATACATAATGAAAATCTGTCGCCGTTAGTTTCTCTCCAGTTTCAAATAAAACCTTTAAAATGTTGAGCTTATGTGTTGATGTGTTCATGTTATGCTACCTCATCAGTTTCAAAAAGAGTTTCAACCTCTTTAATATCAAACACCGTGACATTAGAAGATAATTTTTTAGGGGTTAATCTCCCTGCTTTTACATAGTTCCACACTGTCGTAACGGTTACACCTAAATATTCCGCAAGCTCTTTAGCTCTGTAATATCGTTTTGTCATGATAAAATCTCCAAAAACATTCTTTCAAATGTTATGCCCTTGACTAAGGGGTAGTCATACAAACTTTATTGAATTAGTTTGTATTTGCCAGCTATTGGAATTGTATAGTGCTATGTATTGTAATTTAAAGGCATAAATCTAATTTTTTTTGACATAGAGGGTGTTCAATTTTATGATTTTATTTCGGAGAAATTGACATAGAGTGTATTCAATTTTACTCTGTTTTTTTTGTAAAAATTGAATACCTAAGTTGAGTGAGAGTGACTAAGCTTGATTAAATGCTGTATCTTTTTGTTTTCTATTTTGCTTTTAAATGTTGCGTGAGACATTAAAGGCTTAACCTCTTTATAGCCTTTTACACATAAAGATTTAACTATGCCTATGTCATTAAATACTAACATTAAATCTACTATTATTATGAAGTTTTTATCTAAACTATTATTTTCCCTTGCCCTTGCAATTGCTACAATATAAAGCTGTAAATTTTTTATATGATATTTACCATTTTTATTTTTTTGTAGTAATGTATCATCTTTAAAATTTTTTGTTATTGCGTCTTGTGCTGTTTTTTCCCTTATAGACTCAACCCACAAAACCCTTAAATCATCTAAAAAATTCAACTGGCTATAATCTCGCTCGTCTTTTTTAACTCTTTTATCATAAGTATTTCTCACCTCATTGAGAGAATTTTCAAATAGTTCCGATATTTTTGTTTTTCTTTCGTGCTGCTTAACCTGTAAATCTGAAAATTTAATAATAATTTTATCTTTTTTTATTCTTTTTAACTCTTCTTTAATATCCATAACAACATAATTAAGTAAATTTTCTTTTGTGTTATCTCTTAACTCTTTAATCAAATATGAGTATTCCTTATACAAAAGTGGGTAATCTTCATATTTTACATTATGATGATTTTTTTCTATAAACCTATGAAAAGCTTCCTTACTCATTAATCTCTTAAAATTTAACTCTAAAACCTCATCAATAAGTTCACTAACGCATTTATTTTTTTGCATCAAAATAGAAATAATATCTTCATCTTTTGTTATAAAGTTGTATAGTATAGCTTCATTTGCTTCCAAAAGTATTTTATTGTTTACCTCTTTAAATTCCGACATAAAAGCACTACTTAATATGTAAAAACATTCACTAAAATCATAGTCAAATTCTGTTTTTTCATTTTTCATCTTTGCACCTCATCAAGATAATCACTCCACCACTGCATAAGCTCCACTCTCTCATCAAGGTATTTAGCACGGTTATAGGCTTGGCTTACGCTGTTGCCAACACTGTGTGCTAACTGCGTTTCAATTACATCATACTTAAAAGGGCTTTTTTCGTGTGCAATAGTGCTAAACATTGCCCTAAAGCCGTGAGGGGTAAACTCCTCTTTAGTGTAACCCATTCGCCTTATAGCTCCTAATAATGCCCCGTCACTTAAAGGAGTGGTTTTACTCTTTGTGCTTGGGAACAGATAAGGGCTATTAAATGAGTACGCTTTTATCTCTTGCAAAAGCTCCAGCAGTTGAGAAGAGAGAGGCACTATAAATTCATCACGGGTTTTCATCTTCTTAGCAGGTATTACCCACTGTTTAGCGTTGAGGTCTATCTCTTCCCATAATGCAAGGCGTACATTAG
>JALSLJ010000037.1 GCA_026988315.1 Sulfurimonas sp.
TTTTTTACGCAAGCGTATTATTTGGTATCTCAACTCTTGCTGTACTTCTACTTTTAGTGTTCTTGCATCTCTTTTTTTCATGTAGTATTATAGCATAAATTAATATGTTTAGTTGGTGGTTTAATAAGTTTGTCTCTCGCTCTTTCTCTCTTCTATTACTCTCTTCTCGTCTTCTTCGATTTGCTTTAGCAAGTTCTCTAATTCCGTCATAATCTATTCTCCTCGTACCTTTATCATCACTCTTTTCCACCACGTCATCTGTATCTCTTTTTTGAGAACTCGATGGCTTTGGCGAATCAATTTGTCTAACTCTTGCATATCGTTTTTGATGCCTATCAGTTCTTGTTTGTAGATACTTTTTATATATACTTCTATCTGGTCTAATTTCCCCTCGTGCAACTTTATTATCGTACTCTGCAATTCGTCGTTCTCGTTCTTCGCTGAGGCTTTCAAATCCTCTAGTGCTTGTGAAGTTTTCACTGTATATACCTCCTTTTAATCTAAGTGCTTTTTTTCCTATATCTTCATGTTTCACACTGATACTCTCTTCATTTTGACGTGTGATTTTATAGCCACTCTTTTGCAAAAGTTCTATCAACTGACTTCTACTTTGAATCTGTCCTTTTTTTACCAGTTGATGCAAAGTTTCATCAAGTGATTTTCTATTAGCAACTATGGAACCATCACCTCTAGCTACCTTAGTTCGCTCCGTCATTGTTCTTGCTCGTCTTGGGTCATTTGGGTCTGCCAAACCATACTTTGCATTTATCCCATTCTTCCACATATCCATCAGAGGCAAATCACGCTGATGAGAGTACAAATCTAAGTCATACCCTGTATCAAGAGCTATACGTGGCACAACAAAGTTTAATTCTATGCGTTCCTTATCAGAATGCTCCACCCAAAGAATATTGTACTTATCAGTATCAATCCCTATAAACAATAGCTCTTCAAAGGCATCCATAATCTCCTGCTTTTGTTCGTCATTGATGTACTCTTCTTTAGCAAACATCAGCCCACCGCTCAAATATTTATGTTTACGTTCAATACTTTGAATCAAAGCTTGCGTAATTTGAGGATTTCCTCTAAGAGTTATAGCCGTGCTTTCTTTCTCACGCTCATTAAGTAAATACTCAACGACACCTTTCTTGCCCTTACTCTTTCTATTCATTTTTAAAATCATAGAAGCCACCTTTCATTTAAAGTTTGCTCTATCCTCAGTAAAATATTAAGCATCCACGTATCAATTTTTTCGCTACTATTTAATTTTCGAGCTATCTGATTGATGTTACTACCCACCATGGCTATTTCTCCTATATATTTTTGTTTTTCTTTTACGCAATCACTTTTTGCTACTCTTCCTGTAGTTGCAACTTTTTGAAAATATTGAGAAGGTGTTAAGTTTGCTATCTCACACTTATTCACAATATGTAACCATTCATTTTCTGTAAATCGAAATGACTTCTTAACAACTCTTTTTTCTTTTTCCATCATCTTCTCCATGTGATATAAAAGGGGTCTTAGGGCACTCCCTAACCAGCTTTGTTTGAGAGGACATTGTCCGACCAAACATATGCTGGCTCTCAAATGCCGAGGGCTTCATGCACTCACTCCCTACATTGCAACTACATAGTCTCTATCTGATCACTATTTAGAAAAACTGCTATATCATAAAGGTTGAAAATCACACGTGCATTTTTAGCTGTTCCTAGCTTCTTATAGCGAGGTAAACCTATCCCCTTAGATAAATACAAATCAAGTGTGGATGGTGCAATATTAAGTTCCTGAGCCAACTCTTTCTTTCCAATGACAGTTCCGTTATACTTAAACTTTAAATAAGTATAGGTAGCTTCTATATGTGTATCCATTTGCTTGTCCTTTTCTAGGTTGATATAGGGAAGTTTACACAATTTGATAAAGACATCAAATACTCTAAAAATATATATGGAGTATTGACTTATTAATAAATTATGTTTAGGCAGACAACTAAATTATATAGACTTAAAATGGAGAAAAAAATGTATAAATTATTTGAACTTTGTAGATGGAATGCTCGATATATAATTGACAATGGAGACAAAGATACTTTATATAATCACGATACAATTATAAAAATATTAGCTGACTCCCTCAAGGGGATAGATAAGTTAAATGGCATACATCCATTTAGCAACTCAAAATATTTAGAAACGGCATCCCAACATAAAGAATTAAAATTCATTAAAAATCAAATATATTTTTTGTGCCAAACATATAAAAATATACAAACAGACAAAGGATTGGAGACAGAAGAAAAAATTTCTATTTTAAAGAAATCCATAGATTTACATGAAAATCTTTTTGATGATTTAGGTATGCAGGATGCCTACCTTAATAATGAAGCACTAAGTAATGCCCATGCTCAAATCATTATAGACTTAAAAAATAAGCTTAAAGCTAGAGATGGTGCTACTAAAATTATCAACTCTCTTGAAGCATCAAACACTAATTTTCTACTCATACTTGATGATAATACAAAAGTTTATCCTATAATTACTGATTTGCTTTATGATACTTTTACTCTTGATTATAATTTTTCAATAAAAAATAAAAATGTTGATTTTTTGAAATCAAAAAATCAATTCCCCCTTACTCAAAAAGAATATGAAGAACAAGGTGCATATAGCTCAAAACACTATGCATGTATCGAATTTAAACACCAAGTTCCAACAAAAAAAATAAGGATTTTTATACTACATGAGTTTTCTAGAGCATTAAAATGTGATATTAAAATTTTAAAGGCACTATATAGAGAACTTTTATATTACTATCCTCAAAAACACCCAAATGCTTTTAAATCGACCATTAATATTTTAGAAATTGTACCCCGACAATTCTTGATGCCAACTGTAAAGATGATTAAACCCATAGAGTACACAGGCATTAAACATGCTTATTCAGACATAGTTTTATAATTGATAATATGATAGGACTATCTCTTCAGGCATAACCCTTGTCTTGACAAAACGGCGATATTCGCCTATAATAAGTAAAAAATAAAGGACAACTATGAATCAGCAACAAATGCATAAACTCCTAGATGTACCTGAAAGAACACTTAGAGACTGGAAAACAGGTAATAGAGACAAGCTCTATAAGCTGCTAGAAACACTTG
>JALSLJ010000038.1 GCA_026988315.1 Sulfurimonas sp.
AAACAATAATAATATAAAAAATTTAATGTGATATTTTTTTGTTAGTTTAATAGATGATATAATTACACTCTGACTCCGTCATTCCAAGCTTGACTTGGAATCTACTAGCTAATTGTTCAGAGAATTCAATTATCTAAAAATATGGATAGATTTATGAAATTTGATAATGTAAAAACACCTTGTTATATTTGTGAAGAAAAACTTTTAGAAAATAATTTGAAATTACTTGATTATGTACAAACACAAAGTGGTGCTAAAATCATCTTAGCTCTTAAAGGTTTTGCTATGTGGGGTACATTTGATTTGCTAAAAAGGTATCTTAGAGGATGTACTGCAAGTGGACTTCATGAAGCAATTTTAGCAAAAGAAGAGTTTGCAAAAGAGGTACATACTTACTCCCCAGCTTTTAAAGAGGAAGATATACAGAGCATTGCTAAAATCTCAGATCATATAGTTTTTAACTCCCCAAATCAGCTTTTTTTATATAAAGATAGAGTCAAAGCTATCAATCCTAAAATCTCCATAAGCCTTAGGATAAATCCAGAGTATTCAGAATCTCCTGTTGACATCTATAATCCATGCGGAATGTATTCCCGTTTAGGAACAACTCTAAAAAACTTTGATGCAGAGGTTTTAAACTATGTAGATGGACTGAACTTTCATGCTCTTTGTGAGCAAAATGTTGAGGCATTAGAGAAAGTTTTAGAGGCTTTTGAAGAGAAATTTGCCAAATATTTCAAAAACCTCAAGTATATAAATTTTGGTGGCGGTCATCATATAACGAAAAAAGGCTATGATGTTGAAAAATTGATAAAAATCATAAAAGATTTTAGAGAAAAATACAGTGTAGATGTTTACCTAGAACCAGGTGAAGCAGTAGGGTGGGAGACAGGAGTTTTAGTCTCAAGTGTTTTAGATATAGTGCATAATGGTATGGATATAGCTATCCTAGATACATCAGCAGAGGCTCATATGCCAGACACTTTAGCGATGCCTTATCGTGCAGATGTGAGAGGTTCAGCAATGGCAGGGGAGAAGAAATATACTTACCGTTTAGGTGGAAACACTTGTTTAGCGGGTGACATCATGGGGGATTACTCTTTTGATGAACCCTTACAAATCGGAGATAAAATTATATTTGAAGACCAAATACACTACACTTTTGTAAAAAATACTACATTTAACGGCATAAAACTACCATCACTTCTTATAAAACGAAAAAATGGCACCTTAGAGATAGTCAAAGAGTTTGGCTATGAAGATTATAAAAATAGACTTTCATAAGTGCTATAGTACATCCATGACGGCTAAAGCTAATTTGGAATATAAAGTAATATATCTAATTGAGAACTTCTAAGTAAAGCATTTGCAGTGGAAGAGAAGTAAGAGCCTGCTATATCTGTACCTGAGGAACCAACAACAAGTAGGTCTGCATCAGTGGTTTTGATATGGTTTAGCAAATCTTTTTCAATAGATTTAGAGCATTTTAACATCTCAATCTCCTCAACATGAACATCTTCTTTAAATATATCTATACGAGGACGACCGAGTGAGATATTATCGCTATTGTTATCTAGGTAGTCTATCTTCAAATCGTCTAAGTTTTCATATGCAAAGAGCAGTTTAATATTAGAATTTTTAAATATAGCTTGAGAAAATAATATTACTTCTTTAGATGGTTTTGATAGATCAGTAGGTGCTAAAATACTTTTGTAGTGTGTCGAAATGCTATTTTTTATCACTAGAACAGCCAAAGCACTTTTTTTGCAATGTTGTTTTCAAAAGAGCCAAGATAATAATTCTCAATTTTAATCTTAGGCTGTGAGCCTAGAATTATTAAATCAGCACGAATTTTTTTTGCTAAATGAACTACTTGTTCCTCAGCATCTCCAACTGCAATGTGTATAAAATACTCAACTTCTTTACTTGCATCAATAGAAGTTAGTTTTTGAGTTATTTTCCTCTTTATATCATTCTCATCAATTTTCTTTTTAAATGAGTCCAATGATATCTCTATGTCAATGACAGAAATATCAATAGCATAGATGATGTGTAGCTGTACATCATTCTCTTTTGCTAGCAAAACAGCTCTTTTTATAACTTCATCATCAAAAGTTGACATATTAATTGCAGCAAGTATTGTATTTAATTCTTTCATACTTATTTCTCCTTTTTATTTGTGTTAAATAAACTGTTAGCAGTCTCTTTTCCCGCGTTAATATTAGAAATAGTGAAAATAAAATGGTTGGTATAACCTGTGTCCCAAGTGTTGCTAAATCTAATCCAACCCCTAAATCTATAAAGAAAAACAGCAACAAAAAATCTCTTAAGCCCACAAGACATGCACCTATTGCTTCTCTATAAGGTGTCGAAGCCAGTGCCATTTCAGTAAATACATCGCCAAACACAGGAACCATAATTAGCCCCTAAACCGTTGGCGAATCATTTTTTCAATACTAATAACAATATAGATAACAGACCCAACTGCAAAGATTTGCAACCAGTCACTTAGTCCAATAGGAGCTGTATGAAACATTTGATTCATAATTGGTAGATATGTAAGTGCCATGGAAGCAGTAATCATAGCTACGATACCACTCTATATCCACATATTGCTAAATACCCCAAGCTTAAACATACTCAAGCGTAAAGAGCGTGAATTGAGTAGATAAAAAGACTCTCCAACTGCAAAAACATTTACTGCAATTGTACGAGCTTCATCTAAACTTGCTCCATTGTAAAGTGCTAATTTAAATAGACCAAAAGAGCCTCCAAGTAGCATAAATCCAACTAAGAAAATACGAAAAATCAACTCCCCATTTAATATTGGCAAAGAAGGTGAACGCGGTGGTTTATTCATTAATCCTGGTTCGCGTGGTTCAAAGGCGAGTGTTAAACCAAGAAAAATTGCAGCTGTCATATTAATCCATAGTGCTTGAACAGGGAGTATTGGGAGTGTGCTTCCTATTAAAACCGCAACAATAATCACAAGACCTTCCCCAAAGTTAGTAGCTAGTATAAATCCAAGAAATTTTATTATATTATCTAGTACTCCTCGTCCCTCTTCAACTGCTGCTTCTATTGAGGCAAAATTATCATCTGCCAATACCATATCAGCCGCCTCTTTAGCAACTTCAGTGCCTGTAATTCCCATAGCAATTCCAATATCAGCCTTGCGAACGGCGGGTGCATCATTGACGCCATCGCCTGTCATAGCAACCACTTCACCCTTTGATTGTAATGCTTCAACAATGCGTAGTTTTTGCTCAGGTGCAACTCTGGCAAAAACAGATGTTTTACCTGCAGTTTGAATCAACTCGTTATCGCTTAGAGCTTCAAGCTCTTTTCCTGTAACTGTAACAGCTTCCTTTGCTCCATTAGAGTGTTGATATAAACCCATCTTTTGAGCAATAGCTCTAGCAGTTATAGCATGGTCTCCTGTAATCATTTTTATTTGTATTCCAGCTGTTTTACACGCTACTATTGAACGAATTGCCTCTTCTCTTGGTGGATCAATCATCCCTTGAAGACCTATAAATTCTAACGAACTATTAACACTATCGTGGCTGATTTTTTCTTTATTTATATCGGTAATAAGTCTGGCAAAAGCTAATACTCTCAACCCTTTTGTTGCCATAATTTCTACTTGAGCATAAATATCTTTTTTCTTAAGAGGTATAGAATTTCCATTAAAATCTAAGAAGCTGCTACAACGCTCTAAAACACTCTCAATAGAACCCTTTAAATAGATTATATTTTTTTTGTCTCTTGATTAAAATGCAAAGTTGCCATGTACTGGTACTGAGACTCAAAAGGGATTGTGTCTTTTTTTGGCATCAGAGAAGTGAGTAAATCAGTATCTATATTTGCCTTTTTTGCTGAAACAAGTAAAGCACCCTCAGTCGGATCACCTTCAATAATCCATGTTTTTTTACTCTGTAGAAGTACAGAATCGTTACATAGTAAACCAGCTTTTAGTAGCTCCAAAAGAGCTGGTTTTTTAGCAATGTTACAACTATTATTTAATTGACTTATTTCACCATCTGGTGCATAACCAATTCCACTTACTCTAAAGCTTTCACCTCCACTCCAAAGTTCCTGCACTGTCATCTCATTACGAGTCAAAGTACCAGTTTTATCTGAGCAGATTACTGTAGTGCTTCCTAAGGTTTCTACTGCAGGAAGATGACGAATAATAGTGTTGCGTTTAGCCATTCGTGAAACACCAATAGCTAAAATTATTGTCATAACAGCAGGTAGGCCTTCTGGTATCATAGCAACTGATAAAGCAACTGATGCCATAAATAGACTCTCCCATGTATTACCATGCCAAAGACCTACAAAAAATGTAATTGTAGCCAATGCAAGTATAACCAATAGCAAGATATGACTAAATTTGGCTATTTTTCTTGTTAAAGGTGTATCAAGGATTTGAGCATTATTAAGAAGTTTTGAGATATGACCTATTTCAGTATTATCACCGATTTCAACAACTATACCAACACCAGTACCATAGGTAACCAAGGTAGATGAATAGAGAATATTGCTTCTATCTGCAAGGGAAGTATCTTCTTTTAATAGATTATTAATCTTTGCAACAGGGATTGATTCACCTGTTAAAGCGGATTCATCTATCTGCAGTTCACGAGAAGAGAGCAGTCGCATATCAGCAGGTACTTTATCGCCAGATTGCAACTGTACTATATCGCCCACAACAAGTTCTTTTGCATCAATTTGCTGTTTTTTCCCTGCTCGTAAAACGGTGCTTGTTGTTAACATAGCTTGTGAAAGGGCAGCGAGTGCGCTTAGTGCTTTGCTCTCTTGCATAAATCCTATAATAGCATTAAGCATTACAACACCAAAAATTACACCAGCATCTACAAAGCCGCCTAGGTATAATTTCACTCCAATAGCTACGAGTAATATATAAACGAGCGCTTGATGAAATTGGAGTACAAAACGAGCTAGGGGACCTTTTGTTTTTTTAACAGTTAAAATATTTGCACCAGACTCTTTTTTCCTTTTTTCAATTTCTGATATTTCCAGCCCTCTGTCTAAATTTGAAGAGAGTATTTTTATTACTTCTTTTTCACTTATACTATGCCAGCTTTTATTAATATTTTTATTCATTATTTTACTTTTTATCAATAGAGCTTAAAAGTATTGCTATTGATTTCGTGGATGGATGGCTTTCAAGTGCTATTTTTATTGTCATACTAATAGGAACAGCTAAGAACATTCCAACTGGACCTAATACCCATCCCCAAAATATCAAAGAGAAAAATACAACAACAACAGAAAGACCTAAATTTCTTCCCATGTATCGAGGTTCAATAATATTACCCAGTATAATATTAATAGTTAAATATAGACCAATGACCCAATAAACATTATTAATATCAAGACCTACGAGAGATACAAGAATAGCTGGAATTGCCGCTAATATTGAACCAAAACTTGGAATATAGTTTAATAAAAATGCTATCAAGCCTAGAAGAAGTGCAAAATCAACACCAATAATTGTTAAGCCTAATGAAACTAGTATTCCAGTAATTAAACTTATTACTGTTTTTATAGCAAGGTATCTGTTAATCTTGTGACTAAAAATTTCAAATGGATTATCTTTTGTTATTTCAGTATTACTTATCAGCGCTAGTTTTGTTTTAAAACTTGAAATTTCAAAAAGCATAAAAGTTACACCAATAAATATGACAAATGAGTTTGATATTACTGCAGTAAAAGATTTTAAAAAGAATCCCGCATAACCTAAAAGGCTAGCTGGATTAAATATATTTTCTAAATTAGTCTTAGAGACTTCAACTCCAATTTTATTTAAAAAACTACTTACAGAGTCTATAACCTCTATGATTTTAGCTTGATACTGAGGAGTGTTGGATAAAAAATTATCTACCGAGCTAGAGAGGATATAAGCAAAACCAAAAAGCACAACTACAACAGCAGATAAAACTATTAAAAAAGCAAAGATACGAGGCATTTTTAATTTTTCTAGCCAAAAAATAGCAGGAGTGCTAACTATTGCAATAAAAACTGATAATAAAAATAGCACAATTATAGATGAAGCTGCCTTTACTCCAGCTATTATTATAATAAATGCAGCTAAACCTAGCCAAATTTTATATACATTAGTGTTATTTTGTTTTTTCATTTTCTTTTCCTCTTTAATCTGCAGAGCTATTTTTTGATTTTAAAGGAACATAGACAAGTGTGTCAATAGGGGATCTTTGCAGTAAATAAGTAGCCGTTGAGCCAAAAATAAGTGAATTTAAACTGTTTACTCCTTTTGAGCCAAGTACAAGCAAATCTGAATTGTCATTTTTTATATTCTTATGTATAACATGGAGTTGTGCATCTTTCTCTTTTGCTATAGAGATAGCTCTCTTAAGTGCCTCTTGTGACATTTTTGATTTATCGATAGCAACTAGTATTTTACTAATCTCTTTCATAATTCTTCTCCTGCTTTTTACGAGTATATATCTCTTATGGTAAACCCTAATTGTGCATCATACTGTCTTTGTGATGCAGTCCGACTAAGTAATAGGTGATACCAAGTGCTAAAACTACAGCTGCAATTGAAAAAATATCCATAGGGGTTAGGGTTGCAAAGTCAATAATAATAACTTTTCTAGAAATTGCAACAAGAGCCGTTGCAATAACAAGCTTAATGGGAATTACATCTGTTCGAAGATATAAAATAATATTTTGATATATTTCAATAGCAATCAAAACTGCTAAAAAAGCAGCAAATGTTTTAAACATATCATCAATACCTATGAGCATAAAAGGGGGGTGCAATTACATTATTGTACATAACATATAAAACATCACCAACACCCCAAAATATAACAGCAACCATCATCACGGCCAAACATTTGACCGCTATCTTAATGAGTTTATTTAAAAAGGCAATGAGTGGATCATTGTGCTTTGTGGGCAGTTCATCATGTGAATCTTTCATTGTATCCTCCTAAGCTGAAGCACCTCTTACAACATTAACACTTTCTCGCCTCATCAAACATGGCTTTTGCAGTATTTTCAGTTTCAACCACTATGTGTGATAGGTTTAATTGTAAGAGCTCATTCCTCTCTTCAAACTTATTTACCTTAACGATAGTCCTTGAGTTTTTTGTCAAATCATTAACAACTTCACATATGTGATTTAGTTTTCTTGAGTTGCCTATAGATATTATAACAGAAGAAGCTTCTTTAATGTTAACAGACTCCAAAATACTTTTTTGTGAGGCATTTCCAAAAATAACTGGTAAATTTTGCTTTTGGGCAGCTTGAACTGTTTTAATATCGCCCTCTATTGCTATGAATTCTATATTTTCTTTTTGGATAAGTTTTGATATGTTTTTGCCTAGTCTCCCATAACCAATAAGTATAATATGGTCTTTTAAATTTTCTGATTTTGTTTCTAAATTACAGCTTTCATTGCCTTTTTTAAGACCAATCATATCTGTAATTTGAGATAAATTTCTAAGCACAAAAGGTGTGATTATCATAGATATTACAACAATCACTATTAGCACTTGTCCTACAGTTGGATCAAGCAAGCCTTTGGCATAAGATAATTCAAATATAACTAATGCAAACTCTCCTAGTTGAAAAATACAAAGAGCTGTTTTTAGAGATTCTCTTGAACTAGATTTAAATCTAAAAATAGTGTAGATTATTGCTATTTTTATAATTATAAGAGCAGGGAGCAGCAGGGAGATAGTGAGAATATTTTCAAAAATTATTTTAAAATCAAGCTGCATCCCAACAGTTATGAAAAATATACCTAATAGAAGATCTCTAAATGGTATTAGATCTGCTTTTGTTTAAAAGTTTAAGGACTATTGCTGTTGAAGAGAGCGCTAAAGCCGCACCAATAATTATAGCTGATTTTATATCAATGTCAAAAATACTATTTGCAACAAAGCTAAAAAAAACAGCTGTAAGTATAACTTGAAGTCCTCCATATAGAAAAACTTCTTTTTTCATTTTTGCGAGGTGTTTTACTGAAAATTCTAAGCCTATTGTAAACATCAAAAAGACCACGCCAAATTCTGCTATCTCTTTGAGTTCTTGATTGTGAACAGCATCGTGCAAATCAAACCCATAAGCGATGATTGTACCGGTTGCTATATAGCCTATTATTGTTGGAATACCAAACTGTTTGAGAAATAGATTGAGTAGCGTAGAGATAAGTATAGTTACGATTATTATCTCTAGCATAAAATTTATTCTTGTTCTTGAGTATCGTTATGTATAGGTTTCATCGCTGGGAAAAGAAGCACATCTCTGATGCTATGCTCATTTGTTAAAAGCATTACAAGTCTGTCTATCCCTATCCCTTGACCTGCTGTTGGAGCCATGCCGTAACTCAGTGCATCTATAAAGTCTTCATCCATCTCGTGTGCTTCATCATCACCCGCTTCTTTTGCTTCCCCTTGACCTTTAAATCTTTCGTATTGGTCAATTGGATCATTTAACTCACTAAACGCATTTGCTATCTCGCGACCTGCAATGAAAAGTTCAAATCTTTCAGTAATTGCAGGATTTTCATCACTTCTTCTTGCAAGTGGAGATATCTCAACTGGGTACTCTGTAATGAATGTAGGGTCTATCAGTTTTTCTTCAACAAATTCATCAAAAAGCTCCCCTTGCAGTTGCCCTAAATTCATCCCAGGTTTTACAGTGATGTTTTTAGACTTTAAAAAAGCAACGATTGATTCTTTATCATTACACATCTCGGCTGGAACACCACCAATAGTAGTCAGTGATTCTATAAGAGGAACCTCTGTAAAATTTTCAAAGTTAACTTCCATATCACCATAAGGTAAAATTGTTGGAAGGTTTAGATGCTCAAATAGATACTGAAAATACTCTTTTGTTATCTCTATCAAATCTTTGTAGGTTTTATATGCCCAGTAAAACTCAATGGATGTAAACTCAGGGTTGTGAGTAGCATCCATGCCCTCATTTCTAAAGTTACGGTTGATTTCAAATACTGCTTCAAAGCCACCAACTATTAGACGCTTGAGGTAAAGCTCTGGAGCGATTCTTAAAAATCTGTCAATTCCAAGAGCATTATGATGAGTAACAAATGGTTTTGCATTTGCTCCACCAGCGATAGGGTGCATCATAGGAGTTTCAACTTCTAAAAAGCCCTTATCTTCAAAAAAGCGTCTAGTGAGAGAGATAACTTTAGAACGGGTTTGAAATGTTTTACGAACTTCAGCATTCATAATAAGATCTAAATATCTTTTTCTATATCTAATCTCTTTATCTGTAACACCATGAAACTTTTCAGGGAGTGGTGCAATTGCTTTTGTTAAAAGTTTTAGCTCATTTGCATGAAGTGATAGCTCACCTTTTCCAGTTACAAAAGGATAACCACTCACTTCAATAATATCACCAACTTCAATGTTTTTCTTAAATATAGTGTTATAAAAATCTTCAGGTAGATTATCTCTTGCTATATAAATTTGAAGCATTCCGCTCTCATCTTCAATCTTTACAAAACTAGCTTTACCCATAATTCTAAGAAGTTTGATTCTACCACTTACAATATAGTGACGGTTTTCATCTCTTTTGTCTTCTTTATCTTGGATGTCAGAGTTTACATTTAAGTATTTTTCAACTGTTGTGTTTCTTTGAGAATTGTTAGAATATGGGTTAAAACCCGCTTCTCTTAATACCTCCGCTTTTTCTATTCTTTGTTGTATAAATTTATTTTCAAAAGCCAATAGTTTTCCTTCTTATTTGATTTATCTGCATAAAATGAGCAAAGCCCATTTTATTTCGCTCGGACCGCTGTGGTCACTAAAGCTAGGTTCTTAGTGAACCAGATTATCTATGTTGACAGTTTTTACAAACACCATAAATCTGCATTGAATGATCTGACATTCTAAAGCCAAGAGCTTCCGCGATTTTGTGTTGTCTATCTTCTATCTGTTCATCTACAAATTCAATAATATCTCCACACTCTGTACAGATCATATGATCATGATGATTTTTTGCACCAAGTTCATATTTTTTTCCTTGTGCTCCAAATGAGAGTGATGTCACCATAGCAGAGTCTTCTAAGAGCGCTAAAGTCCTATAAACAGTAGCTATTCCTGTTTTAAGCTCTGGAAATTTCTTTTGGATTAGATGATGAAGTGACTCTGGTGTAAGATGCTCATCAGAGTTGTAAAGAGTTTCTAGGATAACCTCTCTTTGTATAGTGAATTTTAAAGAGTTCGTTTTTAGTAGTTGTTTAAAATCACTCAGTAATTGTTCATACTCAATAGTCCTGTCATTAAAGTTTGTTGTTATATTAGCCATTTTATTTATTCTCTTCTTGAATTGTTTGTATCTGTTCTATAGCTTGAGTGACATTTTGTTCTAGTTGTTGCTTGATCTGCTCTTTTGCTTCATTTACAATATCTAAAGTTGAATTGTTGATAGTTTCTTCTATCTTCTCTTGCATAATCTGTGCATTTTCATCTAAAGTAGAGTTGATGTCATCAGCAATATTTACAGGATCCAGTTTCATGATAAAACCACCTGTTTGAACTAAAATAGGGAATAATATGCTATTTTGCATATTTTCATCTATAGTTGATTTCACAGCTTTAATATTATAAACAGCATGAGCTATGACAGCAGCAATTAGAAAAAATTTACTTGCACCAAAGATAAAACCTAAAATCTTATCAACAGGACCAAGTCCGCTCATGGAGCTAAGCTTTTTAAATGCAAAACCTATGAGTATCATAAAAATCCAAAAAATAGCCAAGGTTGCTAAAAATCCAGTGAAACCAATGGCAGCACTATTTTGAAAGTTAAAGATAATATCGCTTAGGTATTGACCAACTTCATTCCCCATGCGTGATGCTACAAATATACCACCTACAATTCCTAAGAGTCCAAAAACCTCTTTAAAAAAACCGTTAATAATCCCTTTTAATCCTAACATAAGGATAATCACTGTTGCTACAAGGTCAAAATAATTAAATTCCATATTTACACTTCCGAATATATTTGATTTTTGCCATTATTTTTGGCTTTATATAACGCTTTGTCTGCTCTTGCAATTAAAGAGTCAGAGGTATCATCTATCAATAGTTTTGTGGTTCCTATACTCATAGTTACATGTAAACTATTGCCTTTATAAATAAGCTTATTTTTTCTAATTAAGTTTAAAAGCCTGTTGGTAATATCTTTACATGTTCCATTATCTATACGGTTAAGTACAATAATAAATTCTTCGCCACCATATCTAAAGATTTTATCTCCATCTCTAAGAGTTTTTCTAAGAATATTTGCGATAAATATCAATATCTTATCGCCTGCAATATGACCATATTTATCATTAATCATTTTAAAGTCATCAATATCTAAGATTAAAAGATGCATATCATATGCTTTATCATTTACGGAACACACTTTATCTAAGTATGTGGCTAATGCTCTTCTATTAAAAACTTTCGTTAATGGGTCCATGTTTGACGCTGTTTCTAATATTTTAACTTGTTTTGAGAGTTTAGATATAACTAGATTTGCTTTTTGAACCTCTTTGACCATATGGCTTTGAATTTCAAGAAATTTATTTGTGAGCTTTGTAATATCAATATGATCTTGATTGCACTCACTGATAGTTTTTTCATGCATTTGAGTTAATGTTTTAAATCTTTGGTTAGTACTTTCATATGATAATAAACTTTTATCTGCAATTTTTTTATAAGCATTAAGCAAGAGCACTTTTTCATGCTCAATAGAGTTGATGTTTTCTTCATCAATATTAGAGATAATATCTACCACATCTTTGATGTAGTTTACTACTTGTTCTTTTGTAGTATCTTCTTGTTCATCAATTTGTTGAAGCAAGTTGTCATACATTTGAGCGAGGAGAAATTTTAGGTCATCTTTTTTCATAATTAAAGTAATTATCCTAGAAAGTATTTTGTAATTATACATATAATAGCATAAAAAAAGCTTTTATTTTGTTTCTTTATAAAAATTATTATATTATTTATTAATTAATCAGAGCCAATTTAGGTATTTTTGTGTAAAATTTCGAAAATTATATATTAAGGTTTTATTATGAGTATCTGGAGCCCAACAAGTTGGAGAGAAAAGCCGATTTTACAACAGCCGACTTATCCAAATCAAGATGAATTAAATAAAGTTCTATCAGAGTTAAAAAATTATCCACCACTTGTTTTTGCAGGTGAAGCACGCTCACTAAAAAGTCAATTAGCAAATGTTGCTAACGGGAATGCTTTTTTACTTCAAGGTGGTGATTGTGCAGAAAGTTTTTCTGAATTTCATGCAGATAATATCCGTGATACCTTTAAAGCTTTGATGCAAATGGCAGTAGTAATGACATTTGCAGGTGGAGTTCCTGTTGTAAAAGTTGGACGACTTGGTGGGCAGTTCGCAAAACCTCGTTCATCAAACACTGAAACATGTGATGGAGTTACGCTTGATTCTTACCGTGGTGATATTATAAATGGTGTAGATTTTACTACAGAAGCTCGTGTTCCAGATCCCCAGAGAATGATAAAAGCTTATAATCAATCAGCTGCTACGCAGAATCTACTTCGTGCTTTTGCATCTGGTGGTTTAGCAGATTTACACCAAGTGCATCAGTGGACTTTAGATTTTGCTCATCAAGGCGCAGTGAATCAAAAGTATGAAAAGCTAGCTGAAGATATTCAAAATTCATTGAAGTTTATGGAAGCTTGCGGTGTAACATCTAAGACATACAGAACATTAAGAGAAACAGATTTTTACACTTCTCATGAAGCTCTTCTTTTACCATATGAAGAAGCATTTACAAGAAAAGATTCTATTACTGGTGACTGGTATGATACATCGGCGCATATGTTATGGATAGGTGATAGAACTCGCCAACTTGATGGTGCACATGTTGAATACTTAAGAGGCGTTAAAAACCCTATTGGTGTTAAAGCTGGACCTACAATGAATTCTGAAGATTTAATAAAATTATGTCAAACTTTAAATCCTGAAAATGAAGCGGGTCGCTTAAATATTATAGTGAGAATGGGTGCTGATAAAGTTGGAGATGAGAAGAGTGGTATGCCTAGACTTATTCGTGCAATTGAGAAAGAGGGTATGAATGTAGTTTGGTCTTGTGATCCTATGCATGGTAATACTATTAAATCATCAAATAATTATAAAACTCGCCCAGTTGATGCGATATTGACTGAGATGAAACAGTTCTTTCAAGTGCATAAAGCTGAGGGAACTGTAGGTGGTGGTGTTCACTTAGAGATGACAGGTAAAAATGTAACTGAGTGTATCGGTGGTTCGTTTACTGTTACTGAAGAAGATTTATCTTCTCGCTATCATACTCATTGTGATCCTCGTTTAAACGCTGACCAGTCTTTAGAGTTAGCTTTCTTAATAGCAGACTCTCTGAAAGAAGCAAAAAAATAGCACATAAAGTAAAAGGTAAACTCTCAAAAGAGTTTATCTTTTTAGTATATTTTCTTCCTTTTCTTGTATGGTTAAAAGCTCTTCAACCTTTTGTTCATAAATCTCTTCTATCTCTTGTAGCTCTTTGGCAAGTGCCGTTATACCTATCTCTTCATAACATTTTGGATCAGCTAAACATCTGTTTTTTTCTTTCATTTTATTTTCAAGCGTATCAATTTCAAGAGGCAGTTTTTCTAAAGCAATTTTTTCTTTAAATGTTAGTTTAAGAGTTTTAGGTTTTTCACGAATAATATCTTTTTGTTTAACTTCACAAGCATTTGATTCCATTGCATCAAGTTCGCGTAACTCTTTTTCAAGCTCTAAGTACTCAGAATATTGCTGGTGTGATTCCTCTATCTCTTTGTTTTTTTGAAATATAAAGAGTTTTTTTGCAATTTTATCTACGAAGTATCGGTCATGACTCACTATGATTACTGCACCAGTAAAATTTGTTAATTGCTCTTCTAAAATATTGATAGTGGGGATATCTAAATCATTTGTAGGCTCATCTAGTATTAAGATGTCAACATCTTTTGTAAAGAGCAGGGCTAAAGCAATACGATTTTTTTCTCCACCACTCAGAATACCTATTTTTTTCTCTAAAAATTCTCTTGGAAACAAAAAGTTTTTTAAGTAGCCATATACATGTAAATCTTTACCACGAACGCTTACTCTATCTCCACCATGAGGACAAAAAGTTTCCATTAAATTTTTACTATCATCGAGCATCTCTCGGTGTTGATCAAAGTAGCCTATCTTAAAATCACCCTGTTTAATTGTACCAACTGTTGGTTTCATTCGTCCTAGGAGTGCTTTAAGTAGAGTTGATTTACCACTGCCATTTGGTCCCACAATAGCAATAACATCTTTTTGAAGTATTCGAGTTGTAAAGTTTTTTAAAAGTTCTTTTGAGCCAAGTGTTAAACCTAGGTTTTCCACTTCAAAAAGCATTTTTTGTTTGTTGATGCTTTTATCACGGTTAAAATGTTTTGCTTCACGCTGGAGTTCCACTGACATTTTTCTAATTTTGGCAGGATTATTTTTAGCATCCTCTCTAAGAGTCATTAGACGCTCTTTTCTCCCCTCGTTTCTTTTAAGTCGTGCACGAACTCCTCTTGCATACCATTCGTTTTCTCTCTTTAAAACACCTAGGAGATTATCATGCTGTTTTTGTAGAGTTCTGATATATTCAGCTTTTTGAGAGAGGTAGTTACTATATCCACCACTATACTCACGCAGGGAACACTCTTCAACTTCAATAGACTTAGTTGCAATTTTATCAATAAAATATCTATCGTGAGAGATAAATACAAGAGTGAATTTCTCTTTTAAAATAAGTTCCTCTAAAAACTCAACCATATATACATCGAGATGATTGGTAGGTTCATCAAGAAGTAAAACATCTGGTTTTTGAAGTAACAATGATGCAAGAGCAACTCTTCTTTGCTCTCCACCGCTTAGGAGTGTTATGGGTTTGTTTTCATATTTTTTTAAATCAAAGTGCTGAATGATACGCTCTACTTTATCATCTAAATTCCAAGCATTATGATGCTCAATATAGCGAGATAAATTTTCATGCTCATCTATTGTTTTTTTATTATCAAAATCTTCTGCAAGCAAGAGTGAAAGCTCTTCATATCTTGATTTAGCACGATTAAGTTCATCCAAACCAGCTTCAACAGCTTCTCTGACTGTATCTCCATCTTTAAAGTTTGGTCTTTGATCTAACATCTTAACTTCAAGATTTTGCTTCATGATGCGTTCACCACCATCTTGTTCAAGTGTACCATTTACTATTTTCATCAGAGTAGATTTACCACTTCCATTTTTTCCAATTATAACAATCCGTTCACCCTCATCAACATGAAAATTAACATCTGTTAAAATTTTTTGTGCTGAGTAGTGTTTTGAAATGTTTTGTAGGTCTATAAGTGCCATATGTGTTTTTTATCCCTTCGTTTATAAAATAGTTCTTAGATTTTTTCTAATTCTTGTTCAAGTTCATCATTGCATATCTCTTTTGCAGTGTACCAATCTGCTATGCCCTGATCGTTATACTGATATTCTCTTTGATTTATAGGTATAACACTATTTCTAATTTTTGATCGGATAATTCCCATAACAATAAAACTTAATACTAATGTAGCAATTGCTATGAAATAATCAGAAACGAACCAAACTAACAAAGCAATAATATAGATGCTATATTGCAAAAACACTCTTATGATAAAAGAGATAAGTTTACATTTTTTAGAATGAAGATTAGGTGTAGGCTCTAACATATGTATAAAATCATTTTGCATAAAATTTCCTAGAGTGCATTTGAGTTATTAAATTATATCTAAAAAATACGAATTAAATATAGACTAAGATTAGTTTAGTCAAATTGACTCATATATCTTGATGATACTTGCAACTATTAACCTTTTTTAGCTATACTAACAAATATTTTAATTTAAGGAAGATACAAAATGGCAAAACATCAATTTCAAACAGAAGCAAATCAAATATTAAATCTTATGATTCATTCGCTCTATTCAAATAAAGAAATTTTCCTTCGTGAGCTTGTTTCAAATGCTTCAGATGCATTAGACAAATTAAACATGTTAGTTTTAACAGATGAGAAGTACAAAGAAGTTACTTTTGCGCCTCGTATAGACATCGTTGCAAACAAAGAGGCAAAAACTTTAACAATCAAAGATTCTGGTATCGGAATGAATGAAGAAGATTTGATGAACAATCTTGGTACGATTGCAAAATCTGGTACAAAAGCATTTTTAGAGAACTTAACGGGCGATCAAAAAGAAGATTCTAATCTTATTGGTCAGTTTGGTGTTGGCTTTTATGCTTGTTTTATGGTTGCAGATAAAGTAGAAGTTACAACAAAAAAAGCAGGTGAAGATCAAGCTTACCTATGGACAAGTAGTGGTGATGGTTCATTTGAGTTAGAAAACACTACTCAAGATGGTCATGGTACTACTATTGTAATGCATCTTAAAGATGATGCAAGTGAATTTTTAGAAACTTACAGAATTGAGAATATTATAAAAAAATATTCTAATCATATCCCTTTCCCAATCTTCATGGATAAAGAGAAACATATTCCAGCTGTTACAGATGATGATGGTAAAGAGATAGAACCTTCTAGAACTGAGATAGAAAATGAACAAATCAACCGTGCAAATGCACTATGGACAATCGCTAAAAAAGATGTAACTGATGAAGAGTATAAAGATTTTTACAGTTCTATTGCTCACTCATCTGAAGAGCCACTGGCATGGATTCATAATAAAGCAGAAGGTGCTGTAGAATATACAACACTTTTTTATATTCCATCTAAAGCTCCAATGGACTTATATAGAGTTGATTATCAAACAGGTATCAAGCTTTATATCAACCGTGTATTTATTACAGATGATGAAAAAGAGCTGATGCCAACTTACTTAAGATTTTTACGCGGTGTTATTGATTCTAAAGACTTACCATTAAATGTATCTCGTGAGATACTACAATCAAATCCAATCATGGATAAAATCAAAAAAACATCAGTTAAAAAAGTTCTTTCAGAATTAGCTAAAATGGCTAAAAAAGATAAAGAAAAATATGATGTTTTTTACGCTGAATTTGGAAATGTTTTAAAAGAGGGTCTTTACAATGACTTTGAGAATCGTGAGAAGATTTTAGAATTACTACAGTTTAACACTCTTAATTCTAGCGAAACTGTAATGATTGAAGATTTTGTTAAAAATGTTGATGAAGAGAAGAAAGAAATTTATTATTTAACTGGTAAAAGTTCGCTTGCAATGCTTAAGGCTTCTCCTGCACTAGAGAGATTTAAAGCTAAAGGCATTGATGTTTTAGTTTTAAATGAAGAAGTTGATACTATCATTTTCCCGATGGTTACTGAGTATAAAGACTACAAATTAGTTCCTGTAGCAGATGCTAAATTTGAAGAAACAGAAGAAGAAAAAGCGCACGAAGAAGAGATTGCAAAAACTTACGAAGGCTTAGCTAAAGAGTTTAAAGATACACTAGGTGATAGTGTTAAGTCTGTTGAGACAACTTTTGATTTAATAGATTCTCCAGTAGCAATAAAGGTAGATAAAGAAGACCCTTCTTATATGATGGCTCAAATGATGAAGCAGATGGGTCAAGGTGGTGATACTCCTGAACCAGCTCCTATTTTACAAATAAATCCTAATCATGAGCTTCTTAAAAAGCTAAAGGATTCTAGTGACCAAAATCTTATAAATGATGCTGCTCATGTATTACTTGATCAAGCAAAACTTTTTGATGGACAAGAGATAGGTGATACTGCAGATTTTATCTCAAGATTAAATAGAATAATCTCTAAAGCACTGTAGATTATCTTTAGCAAGTGAAGTGATTTCACTTGCTGGTGTAAGGAGTAAGCTTAAGATAAGCTTACCGTTAATTCTTTTTCTCTCGTTGTGTTTAAAGTGTAGTTTATTGAGTTAGTATTTTGCATATAAACCCATTTTGAAGTAACATCATTATGTGTAAATGTTACACTTAAAAATCCTCTGTCACTTGAGTTTAAGTACTCCAAATCATCTATAAGTAGTTGTAACGCACCTTCAAAACTCATCGCTTTCTCAAGTGTATCTAACCCTACATAGTCTTCAAATCCTGGTGAGCTTACCGATGGTGTAGCAAACTCAACTCCCACACTGTTTCCATCTTTATCGACTAAATTATTTTTCCAGCCATTATGTGTATCACCGGAGAGAGTAACTAAATTTTTATTAAATGCTTTTGCTGTGGCAAAAATTACTTCACGCTCATAAGCATATCCGTCCCATGCATCAAGATTGTAAGGAAGCACTGTTGAAAGTCTTGCTTCTTCTTCTGCAGTTAAGCTTCCTCCTTGAAGTTTTGTCATTTTAAGTGTTACAAGCTCATCCAAGAGAGTGTTTATTTGAGCGATAAGGGTCTCATATTCTGCTTGAGTTTGCGCATACTCTAATTGCCCTATAGGTGCTAAAAGCTCTGCAGGTAAATGTATCTTTGCCATGATGATCTGCTGGCCAAGCACTTGCCATGTAGCGGATGAGTTCTGTAGTTGCCCTTGTAGCCACTGTAGTTGTGTTTCACCCAAAAGCACTTGTGTGTCTGATGTAACATCGGTAACAAAACCAGTTGCGTCAAAATTACCATTCGCATCAAAATAGTTTGCATAAGAGAGCTGTTTTGTTCTTGCATTAAGACGAGTCTCTAGCATATGGAGGCTTACTAAATTTCCAAAATCAAAACTTCTGTAAATCTCTTTTTTGTTTTCTATGGGACGAATTGGCAACCACTCAAAATAGGCTTGCAGTGCAGCTGCAACTCTATCATCCCAGCTTCCCTCGTCTTCTTGATGGTTTGCAGCACCATTTACATAAGCATCATTTGCAGTCTCATGATCGTCCCACACTACTATCATAGGGCATGCTGCATGGATAGCTTTACTTCCTTCGTCTGTATGATACAGAGCATATCGTTTTCTGTAATCTTCTAAAACAATGCACTCTTTGTCGTTATCACTAGGCAAAACTCTGCCTATTGCTTGTGCATTTTGTGTTGCATATGCAGGTGTGACACCATCATCTTCATCATACATACCATACTCATAGATATAGTCTCCAAGATGGATAGCAACATCTAAATCATCAATTTTTGAAGCTTCCATATAGGCATTAAAATAGCCATTGGTATAGTTGGCGCATGAAAAAACTGCCATTTTTACCT
>JALSLJ010000039.1 GCA_026988315.1 Sulfurimonas sp.
GCGTGAGGGTCTCTTTGGTTTTATTGAGCTCTTCACTCTTTACATGTAAGGCTTGCTCTTTTTGAGTTAATTTCTCTTTTGTTTTCGCAAGCTCTTTATCTTTTTGCGTGAGGGTCTCTTTGGTTTTTTGGAGTTCCTCCAAAAAACTTATAATCTCACGATTATAAAAGAGTTTTTTATAACTAAAAAATTCATCATGTATCTTATCAAACTCTTTATATGTTGCTTTGTTATCAAACTTGTTTTTCAGTGCTAAAACTTTATTTACAATAACTGGAACATTGTCAGATAAATTATCTATGCTAATGTTATGATGTTTCAAATCTGGCTCAAGAAAATCATCTATTTTTTTTCTATTAGCTTCATATTTTTCATATAAATCAACGTGAAGTTTCGTATCTATCTTTTTAATAGTTTCCGCAGCATTATTCATCAGTTCATCAAAACCTACAAATACTCTCTCATAGCCTCTACTAAACTTCTCAGCTAGTAAAAAATGGTAACCCCAAAGAAGCATGCCTTTTTCCATACTCATACCATCTCGTGTGTTTAATGAACTTGCTACTTCAACAGGGTTTCGGTATGGCAAGATTACCTTAATCTCTATACCCATCTCTTTCAATACCAACTCATACACAGGAAACAAAAATGCAAGCCTAGGGTCTTTAATAGCAAATATTTTACTATATTCAAACTCTGTTTTTATAATCTCTTTAAGTTCATCAAAAACAGTGAGTTTTTTCAACTTATCTTTTGAGTAAAAAGTATCATCCCAAGAACTATCACACTCAGACAATAGTTTTTCATTTATCCTATAAAGCTTATTGTTTTCAAAATAACCTTTTTCATTCGCAAAATTTTCTTTCATCAGCTCACTACCAAGATACACATCAAGCAAACTAAGCACCCCTGTCAGTGCAGAAGTTCCACTTCTATGCATCCCTAAAACCAATATACATGTTTGTTTCATATTGTTATCCACTCTTTTTTTATCAGATGATTATATGCTGTCGCTATTTGTTTGTGAGAAAATTCTTTTTTCCTACTATTCCATGCATATACTTGTTTAATAGTCTCATCTATATTGTTTGTTTTATCATTTTTCATCACCCAATGCACAGTTGCAAGTAACTCTAGTCCATAAGGTGTTTCAAAACCATCTATCAGATTAGAAACTCTTTCAAATCGTTCTTTTGTATCATTTTTATCTTGCAGGTAATTTTTTGAATCATCAATAGCACCTGCAAGTAAACCAATCTGCTTATCTGGAGCATCTCCTCCATCTTCATACCCTACTATAAAATGCCCCTCAATTTTATTTAACACATGTCTAAGGTTTTGGGCATATGGTCCATAAGTAGCTTTTTGGTACTGAAGTCTAAGGGGTTCTCCTGCCTCTTGCATAAAGTACATAAGCTTATGTATTTCAAGCAGGCTAACAACAGGGTCCATTAAGCCTTTGAGGTATCTATCCATTAGCTCTATAAGAGCAGCTCTGCCTGCTGTCATTTTTGGGACTTCCTTGCTTATATTTTTTTCTATTTTTTGTTCCAATGGTTCAAATACAACTATCTTACAATCAACATTCATCATTTTTTTTGAGATCAAATTTTTTACTTCTTTCCATTCAAGACCGCCCAAGCCACTGCCAAGAGGAGGTATAGATATAGATTTTATTTGTCGCTGTTTAATTATTTCTATTAAATTATCTAATCCACCTTCTATATCTTCGATTTTACTTTTGCCTTTCCAGTGCCTTTTTGTAGGAAAATTTATGATATATTTAGGATTCATAAGTTGTTGTGTTTGATGTACAAACATTTTCCCTGGAACTACTTCATTGTTTTTACAAGCCAGTGCATACTCTTTGTAATTTTGAGGAAATTTATTTTTATATTGTAGAGCTAAGCCTCTTCCCATGACACCAACACAGTTGACAGTATTGACAATAGCTTCTGTATCTTGAGCAAGTATATCTCCGTTTTTATATTCTAACATCATCTCTCCTAATAGTACCAGTCATCTTTAATTTCTAATAATGGCAGATGAGCACTACTTGTCAATATATTCTGAACCTTTTGAAAAGTCTCCATAGTATGAACTCCTATTCTTTGCACTAAACTCCATTCAACAAATGTTTCGCACAAAAATTCAGCTTGTTTCTCACTTCTACAATTCATCCAGTTCCTTGCATTTATTGCATCCCAATCCAGCTTATTTATGTTGGTGATGTCGTTTGTATCATCAAAGTACCTTGAGCCAGCATTAGAATCGGTAAATACCCATCTCATACCATTTGCATTTGCCCAATTAACAACATCCATTAAATCATATTCTAAATGAATTATATCATCTTGTCCCTTATGATAGTCCAAATCAGGACTATTGCCCATATGCATCATATACAACATAACAGATCGAGGGCAAAAGTAAAAAGGGACACATTCTCCAACATACAGATCGGGATATGTACCTAATGTTAACTCATTTAGTCTTCTTTCCTTGATACTATTCATCCCAATAACAGTCCCACCAAGTCCTTGACGAACCACCTCTGCATCACTCAAAAGTCCATTAGAACTTATCACTGATGGTAGTTTATCTACATGTAAGATGTGGTATATTTTTGGATTGGTTGGCATACTAATTATTTTCCTTCATTAGCTCACCATATAACATAGCAATATCAACTCTTTCACTACTTGGCATTCTAAGAACTTTTGTTTCTTCAAGAATGAATCCTAAATTTATAAGTTCTTTTTCTATGTCACTTAAAGTGCCGTGTTTACTTTTTTCTTCTACTTTTTTCCCTTCTGACATATTCCATAAATCTAACTCATCTTTTACTAAATCAACAGTTAAGTAAATTCTTCCATTACTTTTAAGAGTGGATCTCATAATTTTTAAAATATCTCTTCTAATTTCTGCAGGCATATGTTCTACAACTGATATACTATACCAGATATCAAAAGTTCCATTTTTGAATAAGTTTTCATCTAAAATTTCATTATAACTTTTTATTTTATC
>JALSLJ010000040.1 GCA_026988315.1 Sulfurimonas sp.
TTTTTTGTAAAAAAACTACTGCCGCTACCGCTAAAATACCATCCGTGCTTATAGTGATTTTTCAACTCTTTATACTGATGCAAAGCTGGTTTAAACAGGTCATTTGCTTCATCAGCACTCATACTATTTAAAATCTCCAAAGAGCTAGTTTTTTTTAATTTTTCTGTCTCAAAACCATCTATAGGTGCATAAAAATTCTCTCTATATATCTGATACACCTTTGGTGTACTTATCTTTATATCTGGAGTAACAACTTCAAAATCAAGTAAAGTCTCTTGAAACTCTTCAACAATTTCACCTATGCCACTTACATTTGCACTATTGTAGCCATAAATAAAAAATGGAACATCCGCTCCAACTTTAAGTCCAATTGCCGCAAGTTCATTTAAACTCAGCCCTAGATGTAAAACTTCATTGCACATCTTTAAGTATGTAGCCGCATCACTACTTCCACCACCTAAACCTGCAAAAGCGGGGATAGATTTTTTCACCTCAACAGCATATGTAAACATCAACTTTTCTAAAGAGTCCGATGCGGTTGCTTCCATCAATGCAAGATACGCTTTATAGATGGTATTTTGCTGAGTTTCACAAGAGAAATTTCCAATAATTTTAAAAGAATATTCCTCTTTTGGAGTAAAAGACAACTCATCGTAAAGAGAATCAACTCTCATAAATCTTGAGATAATTTCATGATAATTACCTCTCATACCAGTTATTTTTAAAAAAATATTGACTTTTGCATAAGCCTTATAGACTTTCATTATCTTTCTCTTACTTTTTTAATATCTTTGAGAGTTGGCTTAATGTATCTAGCCCAACCTCTTTTGAAGAAGCTATATTAGAATCTTTTACATCTTCTAACAATTCATTTCTAACAATTGAAATATTTGATGGTGCATCAATACCGAGCTTAACTACACCCTTGTCAATCGATATAACCTTTACGATTATATCCTCTGCAATAACTATAGACTCATCTAATTTTCTAGCTAATACTAGCATATGTATATCCTACCAAGTTCATATTTTACTTTGTTTTCTTTAATACTAATAACTGAAATGTTCTCACCATTATCAAGCCAATAATATCCATCATTTGTGATCTCTAAATCTTCTATAGCAAGAACTCTTCCATATTTGAGATTATCGCCATCTCCATGATAATAATTTTGAGGAATATTAAGAGATTTTTTAATATCTAAGAGCTCTTCACCATTATATTTAAATTGCCCCTCACTCAATCTCTCTAGGGCGCTCAAGCTTCCATATTCCACATTGAGTCTATTTGCGATTATCCTCCCAAGTGAGCGGATGTATGTCCCCTCTGATACCGTAGCTTCAAATGTAACAAAGGGGTGTGAATAATTTATAAGTTTGGTACTATATATAGTAGAGTTGATTTTATTGAGAGTAAACTCTTTGCCTGCACGAGCCAAATCATAAGCTCTTTGCCCATCTATACGCTTTGCACTAAATATAGGCGGTTCATACTCAAGCGCTCCCACTAATGACTCTATCACCCTTGAAACCTCTTGCTCATCCAAAGATTTTAAAATTTCAACACTCTCTATCATCTCTGTATCCAAAGAGTCACTTTTTGCTCCAAGCCATAAAGTTGCTCTATATGATTTTGGTGTCTTGTTTAAAAAACGGAATAGTTTTGTATGTGAACCCAAACCAATAAGAAGAACTCCTTTGGCAAAAGGGTCAAGTGTCCCTGAAAAACCAGCTTTTTTGGTGTTATACCTTCTTTTTATTTTAGATAGAAACTGGTTTGAGCCAATTCCTGATGGCTTATATGCTACAAAAAGTTTATTCATAGTCTCTCAACAAAAGATGCTAATATATCTCTTTTTGTACCTGCAAAATTTATACTTAGTTTAAACTCTCTGCCAGATTTACTTACTCCTGTGACTCTTCCTGTTCCAAAAACCTTATGTCTTACCAAGTCATTTTTTTTAAAGGCTGTATTTTTTTCAACTATCAAAGAGCCTTCACAAAGTCCAGCTTCATTAAAAAATCTACTTTTTTGCAAATCACTTCTTCTCCCCTTATAAAACCTACTCCCCGCATGAGAAAGGGTTAAACTCTCTTTTGCTCTTGTAAATGAAACATAACCAAGACGACGCTCCTCTTCCAAGTCACTTCCTTCTCCATTGAGTGGCAAAAAACCCTCCTCAAGCCCTATAATAAACACATGATCAAACTCTAAACCTTTTGAAGCATGAATACTCATCATATAAATACTCTCCCCCTCTATCTGATCCTGTTCACTTTGCAAAGTCAACTCATTGAGGAACTCATCAATCGAAGCATCGGGCGAGTTTTTCACAAAATCTCTAAAAAGACCGTAAAACTCATCCATATTTAGAATTCTATCTGCTTCATCTTGCATACCCGAATAGATACTCTTTAGATGAAATGTTTCCTCTAGCGTATCTACAAAATTATATGTTGATTCTTTTGATTCTTTAGCCACTAACTCTATGCTTTTTATAAATGTTTTTAAAGTTTTTGCATTTTTCTTTTTTACAAGTGCTTCTAAGTCACCTAATGAAACATTTTTAATGTACTCAAAAATAGATGTTTCGTTTGCATGTGCTGCTAACTCTATCTTATCAACACTTGCTTTGCCTAAGCCTCTTTTTGGTTTATTGACAATTCTTTTAAATGAGAAATCATCATGAAAATTTGTTATTACCCTAATGTAGGAGATAAGATCTTTAATCTCCGCACGATCATAAAAACGCAATCCTCCAACAAGCTTGTAAGCTATGCCAGCACGGTTAAGTCCCTCTTCAATAGAACGACTCAAAACATTTACACGATACAAAACGGCTATATTATCTGCTTTAACACCAGACTCTAAAAGTTTACTGATTTGTTGTGCAATCTTTCTTGCTTCCTCATTTTCATCATTTGAGTTTAAAATACAAACATCTTCGCCACTGCCACGAGTAGGGATTAATCTCTTACCGAGGCGGGAGCGGTTATGCTCTATAAGTGAGTTTGCAACTTTTAATATAGGATCTTTTGAGCGGTAGTTATTTTCGAGTTTAAATATAGATGCGCCCTCAAAATCTTTATCAAACTCCATAATATTTCTTATATGTGCTCCACGCCATCCATAAATACTCTGATCATCATCCCCAACAACACAGATATTTGGATGGGCTACACAAAGTTTTTGCAAGAGGCGAAGTTGTAACTCATTTGTATCTTGATACTCATCAATCATTATATATTGGTATTTTTTAGATGTTTTTTCAGCAAGTTCTGGGTGCTGATCCAAAAGCTTATATGTCAAAGAGATTAAATCATCAAAATCTACTAAATTATTCTCTAGAAGGTAGTTTTCATACTCCTCATATACTTTTGCAATCTGCTGATAGTTAAAAATCTCTGCTTGTTTATATGCATCATCTGGAGTGAGCAATGAATTTTTATATCTTGATATCTCACTTGCAATAAGGGGTGTTGGAATTTCACTGTTTATCTTTTTAATAATTCGTTTTTTATCATCTGTGTCAATAACAACAAAATTATTTTGTCTCTTTAGAAGATGAATATTAAACTTTAAAAACAACAAACCAAATTTATGAAAAGTACACAACAAAGGAGGATATGCGACATCTGTTATCATGCTAAGTGCTCGTTCACGCATCTCTTTAGCAGCTTTATTGGTAAATGTTAAAGTAAGCGTATTGGACGCTGGAATACCAAGCACCTCTATAAGATAAGCAAGACGAGAAATAATTGTAGTTGTTTTACCACTACCAGCTCCCGCTAAAATGAGGACTGGACCCTCTGTACACTTTACCGCATCACTCTGTGCTTCATTCAATTTTTCAAATATTTTTTTCATAACTTCCACTATTATAGAATCTGTTTTTAAATATTATAGCCAAAAAGTATTAAATTATTACAAAAATATTGCAATAATTATAATATTAGGTTATAATTTTTATATTAAAACTAACAATAGGATTTTTAATGTTAAAAGATTTTGCAAAAATACAAACTTTTCTGATGGTGATAAAAGAGAAAAGCTTCTCAAAAGCATCTGCTAAACTTGGTATTTCTCAACCAGCTGTTACTCAGCAAATTAAATATATAGAAGATTACCTTGATACAAAAATTGTTGAAAGAAAGAAAAATGGTATTTTACTCACTAAAGAGGGTGAGGATCTGTTTAGAATCGCTACAAAGCTAGAGCGTGCTATAGCCAACAGTGAAAAAGAACTGCTTAAGATAATAAACAAAGAGTTTACCTTTATTATGGGCTCTTCTTTTGCGATTGGTAACTATGTACTGCCTAATTACCTCAGTGAAATAAAAAAGAGAATAAACAATGAAGTTTATATGAATGTTGCTCTTTCTGCTGAAATCATAGACCAACTTGAAGATAAAAAGATAGATGTTGCACTTATAGAATCTCCTATTTTTAGAGATGGAATTATCTACAGAGAGTGGGTTGAAGATGAATTGGTTGTATTTTCTAACCAACCTATACAGAAGCAACTCAAAGCACAAGATTTGTACAACTTTGACTGGATTTGTCGTGATGAGCAGTCACACACAAGAAAACTGACATCTGATGTTTTTGAAGAGATGGGTGTCCAGTGCACTAGCTTTAATGTTCTTGGTGTTTTAGCCAGCCCTACAGCAATTAAAGAGTCTATCTTACATGCTGACAAGTCTGGCAAACCTGTTGTCTCTATTATGTCTCGCCATGTTATTAAAAATGAGTTAGAAAATGGTACTCTTTTTGAAGCAAAACTTAAAAACTATAAAATTGAGAGAAAATTTTATATCGCTTACTCAAAAGAGAGAAAACATGATGCTTTTGTTGAGAGTGTAGTAAGCTATTTGCTTTCACTGAACAAAATATAAATCTTTTTAATAATAACCTCATTATGAGGCTATTATTGGTAAACTATTTTTTTAAAAATTTTGAGTTTTCAGGATTTGATAAAAATGATGCCATAGAGTTTTCAACCCCATTTCCAGTCGATTTTTTTACCACTTTCACATCTTTTTTATACTGTGCTAAATTTATAAGCAATGGTGTTTCATCAACGATTATCTGCATAATACTTAAAAGCGGTACACTCACTATGCTTCCTATATTTTCTACACCAAAACCAGCTTCAAATACTAAGGCGTCATCAACTATTTGAGCGGTCTCAAAGGTGTATCCAGCTAAAAAGAAAAGTGTTAATGGACGAAACTCTGCATCTATATCCTCTGGAAGTGGCGGATCAAAAGAGACATGCTCTATATGGCATAATATCCCGAAATTTTGCTCTTTCTCAAAAAAATGAACTATCATATTTTGAATATTACTTTTCATTAAAGAGGCAAATTTAGTATCTTTTATTATATTATCTAACAATATCAACTCCTTGTGGTTTGCAATTATATCAAAAATTCACACTCTTGTAATCTGTCAAAACCTACCATTGCATTTAGTAGTGCTACTTGTGAAAAATTTTTTAGTTCTTCAACTCCTATTTCTGCTTCTATAATTACTCCCTCATCCAACAGTCTAGCTCTTGTTGTCCCTTTTAAAAGAGGTTTTGAGGGAGTTATCCAAACCTCACCTTTTTTAAAAGCAATATTAGCAATGCTAGTGTCAGATACTAAGGAGTTTTTTATAATCAATATATCGTCTGCTTTGCCTTTTAAAGCATAGAGCGCTTCTATACCAGCTCTGTCTATGGACTTCATGCTATAACTTATTGCATCATCATAAACAAGCCTTAAAGAGCTTATACTTTTTTTTTCATATTTATAATACACAACAGATATCTCATCCACGCTGTAAACCACTCTACATCTAAAGGTTCCCTCTCGTGGAGGGGAGAGATAATCACCGAGATTTTTAAAGTTGCTGCATGACAAAGAGTTTAAAACACTTTCATAGCGTTTTTGATGGTACTTAAGGTTGAAAATCTTACCATCTACCGCTCTAATAGTTTCTAAGTACTTAGCTGACACTAACTAACTCTTTGAGTGGCTTACCCAGATAATACCCTTGAGCAAAATCTATATCTAGTGATTTTATTTTTTCATAAAGTTCTTGTGTAGAAACAAACTCTCCGATAACCTTAATATCGTTCTTTTTTGCAAAAACAACTATAGTATCAACGACCCCACATAGTTTCTCATCTTTATCTATATCTTTTATTAAACTTCCATCCACTTTTATGAAATCTGCATTTAATTTTATCAGATACTCAAAATTACTATACCCTGTACCAAAATCATCAATGGCGATTTTCATTCCGTGCTCTTTTGCTTTTTTAATAAAGCTTTCTACCTTATCAAAAGATTCTATCCCCTCAGACTCTACAATCTCTATCACCAACTTATTGTTCACGCCCTTCTCTACTGCTAAATCAAAAATCCATGAAGCTACATCGTGTAACATGATATCTTCAATACTAAGATTTATGGAAAATTCATACCCATTACCTGAAAATTTATCGAAAGCTTGCCTTACTACAATTTTTGTTAGCTCTTTATACACTCTCGTTTTCTTAGCTATATCTAAAAAATAAAATGGTGATACCTCTGTGCCATCTTCTTTTATGAGCCTCATAAGTGTTTCATACTTCTCTATCTTTGATGTTTTTGTGTTTACAATAGGCTGATAATAGGCTTCTATTCTATTTTCATCTATCGCTTTTCTTAGCTCTTTTGTCCACTCTATATTTTTTTTATACTCTTCATCATTATTTATCTCATTTGTATATTCAAGTATATCTTTATTTGTTTTTTTAGCATGTTTGTGTGCAATATCTGCAAAATTTACAAGATTATCGCTATCATATGAGATGCCACAAGTAAGTCTAATGAAAATTTGTTTATCAGCATCCACAATTAACTCCTCATTTTTTCTAAGCTCCAAAAACTCTTGTAACATCTCGAAAAAATAGCTTTGTTTTATAGAGTCACTATGGGCAAGTATGGCAAACTCATCCCCATTGATATGATACACTTCAATATGCTCTGAATCAAAATGCTCAAAAAGTCTTTTAGCTAAATTTTTTAAAACCTTATCACCAATCTCATAACCATAAAAATCATTAATTTCTCTAAAAAAGTTAACATCTAAAACAGCAAGGTAGTGTTTATCTGAAACATCCAAAAGCATCTTAAATCTATTGCCTAAGTTTGTCAAAGGGTCAACTAGAAGTGTTGTTTTCAACTCCTCTTTAGATATTTGAAGCTCTTTAAATGTTTTTGACATAGTTCTAAGTAATATATTGATTGTTGAACTAATCACACCTATCTCATCATGATAATTATACTTTAATCTGGAATACTTATAAATTTCTATTGGTGTTTTTTTATTTTTTAATTCTTTATTAATATTTTTCAGACTATCTAACAATCTAAATATAGGATATTTAATAGCAATGTTTAAAAGATAGATAAGAAGCATTACCATTAAGATATTTACAAGTAAAAGTATCCAAATTTGCTCTATAAATATTTTTTTTACATCATTAACATGTCTATGTACATAGTCCTTACTTGCGCCAATTAAGATGTAGCCCACTACATTTTTTTGAATATTATAAAGTTCTGTAACAGATATGTAATAGTCTCCAATTTTAACCAGTTCATTCTTTTTTAATAACTCTTTATTAAATTCTTCTTTGATACTGTTAGAAAAAGCTTTATCAGTAATCGCATAATCTTGGGAAAGTATCATGTCAAGAGATGAAAAAGCTCTTTCTTCATTGAATTTTTTTATCACTTTAGTTTTTTGTTCATTATTTAAAACTATGATGGAATAGTTTTTTAGTTTTTTCGCATTTTTAACTAAAGAGCTAAAGTCTTGTATAAACTCAATTGTTCCTATAAATTCACCATTGTCAAAGATAGGAGAAATTCCTCTAACGAGCATCCCTTCTCTCCCGCTCTCAACTTCCACTAAAGCTTTTTTATCTTTATGTACAATATTTAAACTATGTCTAAATGCTCTTAAATCATCACCAAATTTATTGTACTTCCAACTTCTCACAAAGCTTCTTATCTCTTTATCATGTATATGTATTTTTACATTCTCTAGTTGAGAGTATTTTTTAAAATTTTCACTTATATTTTTTAAAGTTTCATAGGCCAATGCTCTATTTTTATTTTTTAAAGAGTCAATGATTTGTTTGTTGAGTGAGATATTTATTGCGTTAGTTAAACCAATTTGAAATTTTTTATTCAGTTCATGTTCTATATATATTTGAAGCTCTTTTTTTATATCTTCCTTTGCCTTCTTCTGCATATTTTGCAAAGATTGAAGGGAGTTAAAAATAATCACACTTATCCCAGTTATCACCACAAATACAAGTGGAATATATATTTTATAGGCGATAGAAATACTCGTTAGCTTTTTAAACAATGACAACTCTTTTGTATTTTTTATCCACCATTATATCAAAAAAAGTAATAAAGTGATGATAACTTGATATTAGGGTTTTTAGAGGTGGCATTAAGAGGCTATTAACTATAAATAAGTTATTATCTTTAACATACAAATTACAATATATATAGGGTGTTTAATGCTAGACTCAATAAAAATAGCTAGAAATGTTTTTGAAATAGAAGCGAATGCTATAAAAAATCTTACAACTCTGTTGAGTGATGATTTTGATAAATCAGTGAAATTAATCCTTAAATCTAAAGGTCGTTTAGTGATTTCTGGCATGGGAAAGTCTGGACATATTGGTGTAAAGATATCTGCAACACTTGCAAGTACTGGTACTCCAAGTTTTTTTATGCATCCAGCAGAAGCTATCCATGGTGACTTAGGGATGTTAACACAAGATGATATTGTTCTTGCTATATCAAATTCTGGAGAGAGTGAAGAGATAATGAGAATAATCCCTCTCGTGAAGAGAATGGGTATTCCCCTTATCGGGATGGCAGGAAAAGAAAACTCTACGCTCGCAAATGAAGCAGATTATTTTTTAAATATAACCATAAAAGAGGAAGCTTGCCCCTTGCAACTTGCACCAATGTCTTCTACAACTGCTACTTTAGCTATGGGGGATGCTCTTGCTGCAGCACTGATGGATATAAGAGATTTTAAACCTGAAGATTTTGCCATGTTCCATCCAGGTGGCAGTTTAGGTCGTAAACTTTTAACCAAAGTAAAAGATATAATGACAAGCAAAGAGCTTCCCACTGTTGATTTAAACAGCTCCTTTAAAGAAGTTATAAAAACAATGACAAAAGGGCGACTTGGACTTTGTATTGTTATGGACAAAGAGGATGTTAAAGGGATTATAACCGATGGTGATTTAAGAAGAGCGTTAGAAGCATCTGAAAAATCTCGTTTTGATTTTCTGGTACAAGAGATTATGACATCCTCTCCAAAATCGGTTACATCTAACACAATGGCAATAGAAGCTGAAAAATATATGCTTGAACACAAAATAAACGATCTACTAGTTATAGATGATGAAAAACTTGTTGGTATCATCCAATTATTTGATACGGGAAACATATCATGAGCTGCGTGGTCATAATCCCTGCGCGTCTTGATTCATCACGACTTCCTAGAAAAGTTTTATTAGATATATGTGGCAAACCGATGATTGAGCATGTGTATGAGTGTGCCATGAAAGCTAAGCATATAAAAGAAGTGTATATTGCAACGGATTCCAAAGAGGTACTTGAAATCTGCTCAATATTTACATCTAACATTATTATGACATCCGCTGAGCATCTCTCAGGAACAGATAGAATCGCTGAAGCGGTAAAGAGTATTGCGTGTGACAATGTCATAAATGTGCAAGGTGATGAACCTTTAATGGATCCTACATTAATTGAAGATATTGCCTTATCTTTAGAGAACTTTGAGACTCAAATGGTTAGTGCTATGCATAAAATAAAAACAACTGAGGAACTAAAGTCCCCTAATGCAGTAAAAGTTACTATTGACAAAAACAATAATGCGCTTTATTTTTCAAGATCAATTATTCCTCATCACAGAGATGAGTGGGAGCCCTTACTTAACCATCATAAAACCATCCCTGCGCCCCTAACTTTTTTCAAACATATTGGTATTTATGGGTATAAAAAAGATTTTTTACTAAAGTACTCTAAAATGGAACTAACTTACTTAGAAAAGATTGAAAAACTAGAACAGCTGAGGGTTCTTGAGAATGGCTTTAAAATTAAAATGATTGAAACAAAATACGAGCCAGTTGGAGTTGACACCATAGAGGATTTACAAAAAGTAAGAAAGCTTATAAATTAAAAAATGTTTTTTCATTAATAAGACCCTTTTTTGGATGTTTGACCTATTTTGTCAATAATCACCATACTTTTTATTATCCAAAAACAACTTCCTAATAAATTGAAAGGCATCCTCTTTAAACTCACCTAGTGTATATGTAAAGTCAAAGGCTTGTTCTACATTTTTTATAAACAAAAGTGCATTATTATAATCTGTATGTGTCAAGATAACAACTATCATATCAGAACTCAGTTGTTGTACTATATCAGACTGTCTAATATTTTTATACAACACATTAAAAGCTTTTGAGTCACTGGAGTTTATCAAGATAACAGATAAAAGCATCTTATACCTACTTGCTCTATAAAACTCATCGCTTGCGATGTTTAAAACATTATCTATCATCAATTCCATTGTATTCCCTCTATATTGCCATTCTATAAGAACCACTATATACATAATTTTCTTACAATAAGTAACAAGCAATTAACCAATAGTCTCGTATTTTAATTATAAAATTATAACAAAATTAGTGTATAATTTTACTTATGCTTGACTTAACCATAAAAGTAGATGTTGACTTTCCTAGAGAGATAGCAAGCATGGCTACAAGTTTCAATAAACTCATGAGTGAGTTAAAAGATCTTATTGAGAGTTCTAAACAAGGTTCATCTGAAAACGCTTCCATCTCACATGAGCTTTCAACAACAGCCCTAAGAGTTGGTAAAAATGTTGAAAAATCTGTTGTGGTAGTAGATGAAACAACCAGTACGGCGATAGAGATTAAAAATGAGATTATAGCTGCAATCTCTGATGCACAAAATTCTAAACTAGAAATTATCAAAGCCAATGAAAATCTTAATGAAGCCAGAAATGACATTATCACTCTCACTTCAAAAGTACAACAAAGTGCCGAACTAGAAGTTGCATTAGCAGATACAATGGCAACACTTTCTCAAGAAGCTGGTGAAGTAAAAAATATTTTAGAAGTTATTTCAGATATTGCAGACCAAACAAACCTCCTTGCACTTAATGCTGCTATCGAAGCAGCTAGAGCTGGTGAGCATGGTCGTGGTTTTGCTGTTGTTGCGGATGAAGTAAGAAAATTAGCAGAGCGTACTCAAAAATCTCTTATTGAGATTAATGCTACTATCAATGTAATCGTTCAGTCCATCATTGATGTGAGTACTCAGATGAGTACAAACTCTCAAGATGTACAAAAATTAGCAACCTCAGCAACAGATGTGGAAGAAAAAATTGATCGCACTGTTTTAATCGTAAATGAAGCAGTTGTTGCAAGTGATAAAACAGTATCAGACTTTGAAAAAACTGGTGAAGATGTAGAATCAATAGTTTCTCAAATAAATAAGATAAATGAAATATCCTCACTTAATGCCAGAAATGTTGAAGAGATCGTATCAGCCGCTGATCATTTAAACTCAATGACAGATGATCTTCACGCAAAGCTAGAAACTTTTCGCACATAAATAGACTTCTTGGAGATTCTCAACCTATTACTTTTAATAATACAATCTTTTAAATACTTTTTAATATTCTAAAGTGTAGAATAGTTTAACTACACCAAAGAGAGCTCTTCTATGAAAAAAGATATAAAAAAAGACTGGTCTATTATTAAAATCACTCTATTACTTTACTTTATTGTGATTTTACTTCCACTTAATTATTACTTTGCAAAACAATCTTTTGAAGCAATGAAGTATGATGCTTCTACTATGAGCGTTCTTGTTTTCATGAACGGTTCCCTTCATCAACTAACCACTACACATAGTTTAAATGAAAAAAGTATCCTTATAAAAAAGATAGACACCTCCCTAAAAGAGATAGAACAATCATTTATAAACTACCCTCCCAATAAAGAGTATGTTGCCATATTTCAGGCAAATGAAGCATACAAATACATGAAACACTCTTTAGATGCACTTAAAAAAGAGATACAAGAAAACAGAGCTACTAAAGCTTTTACAAAAAGAGCTATCAGAGATGTTAATTCTTTTGCAGAAACCACAGAGGGGATGATCGCATACAAAATTGAAGTTGTTTTAGATAGGTTGTATCTCTCCCTTACATTTTCAATGATCTCTATCATTATCCTCATATTTATGATCCGCACATATATGAAAGTGCAACTATCAAAACACAGCATACATGATCATCTCACTGGCTTGTACAATAAAAAATACTTTCACAATGTTTTAGAACACACACAACTTTTATCTATAAGACAAGATAAACCTTTATCCTTACTGGTGCTAAGCATTACTAATTATGATGATATATATGAGAACTTAGACAAAAAAAGTTTTGAAATTTTTTTACAAGAGTTTAGCGAAATATTTGGACATTTTTTTAGACGCAGCGATACCATATGCAGGATTGAAAAAGAGTGCTTTGCATCAATTGCACCAGACTCCTCCCTTGAAGACATTAAGGAACTCTCCAAGAGACTCCAAGAAAAATTACAATCTTCTTACTTAAATAGTACTATTAGGATGGATATAAGTATTGGGGTAGCAACCTACAATAAAGATAGTTTTCTCTCACAACTAGAAGAAGCAAAAAAAAATATGCATAACACCAATCTAGTTATAGGAAAATCTTCTTGAGACGAAGTGCTTTTAGCCTTATAGAGCTCATCTTTGTTATAATTCTTCTAGGAATATTATCAGCGTTTAGTGTAGTGAAATTAGGCGAGATGGCAACAACTGCACAAGTCACTAGGTTGCAATCATTTGTTGGAACCTTAAACAGATCTGTTAGTGGTGCTATCTGGTTTGATTCTATGCAAAACTCCAGAGATAGAAGTGTTGCGTATGCAGATTATGATGCACAACTAGACAATTATATAACTATTTTACCTGAGAGTACATTTGGACCATCATTTATCAATTGCAATAGCACGGGTGACGGTGTATTTTTAAGCTACTCTTATGAAAAAAATTATGAAATACACTGCAAAGATGGCAATGAAACATCAGCTCCCAGCTTTCAACTATACAATCTTACTGACAATCTATATGTTAATTGATGTATAATACCATATGAAAAAATTTCTCCTATTTGATAATGACGGCGTTCTTGTTGAAACTGAAAAGTGGTACTATAAAGCCAATAAAATAGCCTTACAAGAGATAGATGTAACACTTACATTTGATGTCTATATGGAGATCATGGCAAGGGGTGGAACAGCTTGGGAGGTAGCTCTAAAACAGGGGCATACTCAAAAAACCATAGATGCTCAACGCAAAACAAGAGATATATACTATAGAGAATTTATTCAAAATGAACATATAGAGATTGATGGGGTGCTGGATGTGCTCGAGAAACTTTCAAAAGAGTATCGTTTTGGGATTATTACAACTTCAAGAAGAGTTGATTTTGATTTGATTCATAACCAAAGAGAGATAGTTAAATATATGGATTTTACACTTTGTGTAGAGGAGTATGCTCGCTCAAAACCACATCCAGACCCTTATCTAGCAGGGATGAAAAAGTTTAATGCAACAAAAGATCAATGTTTGGTAATTGAAGACTCACAAAGGGGACTCACTTCAGCCGTAAATGCAAATATAGAGTGTGTTATAGTTGCAAATGCATTTACAGCAACACATGATTTTACTAAGGCAAGTTACAAGATAGATGCGATAGAAGAGTTGCCTATGTTGCTCTCAAATTTAAATAACTAAACGAAGGCATACCCCTTGTATCAATACATCATACTATTTGCAATACTACACTCTTCTCTTTTTGCCAAAGATATTTTCCCCACTCTTACTTTTAAGTCTATTGGCTATGTAAGTGATTTTGTTGTTGATAAAGATAAACTTTATGTTGCAACCGATATGGGAACTATAGATATTTTTGATATGCAGACACAAAAAATTGTAGATCAAATCGTACTCGAGCCTCTTACAACTGCTATGGGAAATCTCATCTCACCTAAAATTCTTAGTGTTGACAGATATAATGGTAAAACGCTTATAGTCAGCATCGGGAAGAATGCTTTTAGAAATGTTTGGATTTATGAAAACTACACACTCACGCAAATCATAGATGAGAAAAAAGAACTTACTATCAAAGAGGCAAGATTTGTAAACGATGAACTCATAATCTTTGGCACCTTTGGCTCTGAGATAATACTACACGATACTGCAGAGCACTATAACCTATACAAAAGCCATATTTCACAAAGCACTATGGGAGACATTAGCCTCAGTGATGACAAAAAAAAGATGCTCTTTAGTGATGAAAGTGGAGAGATAAAGCTCATAGATATAAAGAGTTCCAAAGTGGAACAGACTTACAGTTCTGAGAATGTTGACAATGTATATCATGTTGCATATGCTCAGGGTACAATTATAACTGCTGGGCAAGACAGACGAGTTGGCGTGTACCAAAAAAACAAAAAAGCTTACCATCTAAAAAGTGATTTTTTAGTTTATTGTGTAGGGGTAAGTCCGAGCGGGAAAACAGGAGTCTATTCCAGTGGGGAGGAGCATCATCTACAACTCTTCAACACAAAAACAAAGCGAAAAACAGACACCTTAGTGGGTCATAGCACTATCATAAATCAGATAAAATTTATAAGTGAAACTGAACTTTTTAGTGCGGGAAGTTCTAATAAAATTTTTTATTGGAAACTCTAAGTACAGTTTGCTGGTAACTCCTGAGTCAAAATTGTAACATAGTTTATGATAATATTTCTTCTACAATTTTATCAAGGTAATTTATGATTCAAACTTACACCCATACATTTAAATTTCAAACGCAAGATTCGCAAGATATACAAAAACTCAATAACAACACCCTCTCTATAGTTGAAGAAGACGCCAATAAACACTATATACAATACATCCAATACCAAACAGTTGATAGCACTACTATACTCTCTAGAGAGGTAAATATTAGTGTAGATAGACTCTACTATCTTGAGATAGCAAACATCGCTATTGATGATGTGCAAAGAAGGAAAAGACTCTTTACTGTCATAGGAAAAAGATGTTTTGGGAACAATAACAATAAGCTCGATCCTTATCTCTTAAATAAAGAGAAGCATCCAAAAACTATATATAATGATTTCATCAAACAAGAAAATTCTCAAAACAGTCCAATACTTCATGAACTAATAACACACACAATAAACAAATATGAAGCATACCCTTTTATATCTCATAACTCTTTTTATGTTGTTATGAAACAAGTAAATATCTCAAAACGAAAAACCTTTGAGAAGATATTTTTAGTTGAGATGAATCAGTCTGATTACAGAAAGCTTTTAGCTTACACAACAAATGAACTCAAAATAGAGTTTATATTCAATGTTATCGGCAAAATATTTTTTAAATCAAAAACCCTCACTCAAAGTAGTATGCAATGCATAGATTGTAATCCACAAAATATAATACACAAAGCCCAAGGATACATTGAAGGAAAATCTCTTAATGCTCAGTCATTTTTTAGTGTGGAACTGTTCACAAACCTAAAGAGTAAACATCTAGAGATGGAAAAAAGCTACTTTAACCTCTTGGGTAAAAGTGTACAATTTATCAGTGAACCAGATGATGATGATACTATTTTTCTTTTTTCATTAGCTATCACAAACTATATAGAATTGTTTGATAAAGAACCTCTACTACAAGAGGTAGTTTCATTTTTACAAAGTATTCAATTTTTTGCACAGGAGAAAAAAATCTCTTACCTTATGCAAAAAGATGATCATGATATTGAAGATATTTTTCTTTTTGTATTAGAAGCGATTACATCCTGGAATGCGTCGTTACACGATAATGAAACGAAAATTTTTGCTAAATCTACATTAGACTTATACAATGCACTTAAGTACTTTATTGATATATATTTTCAGCATTATTATGACTATAAAAGTATAGATGCAACAAAAAATGAATCTGCTACAGTTACAGATATAGTAATTGAAAAAGATACAGCAACAACTATCGAAAATACCAATCCTAAAATTTCAGCAAAAGAGTTCTTTAGTGATGTGGAACTAGATATGATAGTTTTAGATGAACTTGAAGAGCTAGAATCAGATATTCAAAACTCTATCAATATAGAATCATTTGATGCAACAACTAAAAAAGCGGCAGATCAATTTTTAAACGGCTATATAAAAATGTTAAATATTTTTTATGAATTTAAAGAACTAGCTTTCGCCCTCGCACTTCTTAATGAAAAACTCTCATCACTTGATATCGTACAAGACAGCAGTATGTTGGTGGTTCTTTTTGAAAGCATCGTCAATGATTTAATAGAATGGAAACAAAGTGTATTTATAGAGCAAAATGCTGAAGATATCCACTATATGGATCAATCTTTTTATGCAAATATAGCTCAAATTGAAGTGTTATTTAATAGCGATGGGGGAGCTGAAAATGAGATTGATTTTTTCTAAACTTTAGTAGTGCTTAGTTAAAAATTTATGGAGCTGATTTGCAAACTCATGAGCATTTTTTTGGCTAAAAGGGGCTGGTCCCCTTGTGATCTCACCACTCTCCCTTATACTCTCCATTAAATTTCTCATCGCTAAATACTGCTTGATATTATCTACACTATACAGCTCTCCACGATGGTCTATTGCATGAGCATTTTTACTTATGATTCTATCGGCAAGTGGAATATCTGCTGTTATAACTAAATCACCCTCTTTTACCATCTCCACTATCTTATGATCAGCTTCATCCGCACCAGCCTCAACTATCATATAAGTTATATGTTTTGATTTGCCTATATCTATTTTTTTGTTTGCCACCACAACCGTTTGTATTGAGAGTCTCTCAATAGAGCGAAACAAAATAGGTTTAAGCAAATTTGGAAAAGCATCCCCATCAACATATAGTTTTAGCATTTATCAACCTTATTTTCTCATCTCTCGATAGTTTTTTTATAGTATGTTCTCTTTTTAATGCACTACTTCTATCTGCTGAACATTCGCTATAGACTATCTTCACAGGTCTTCGTGCTTTTGTGTATTTTGCACCTTTATGAGAGTTATTATGTTCATCTAGTCGTTTTATAAGATCTTTTGTGATCCCTGTGTATAAAGTGCTGTCGCTACATTCTAAAATATACACAAAGTATGCCATTGTACCCTCAGGTTTAAATTGCCACTATTATACTAAAAGAAATTTACAATAAGATGCTATAATTCTCAAATGAAGATAAAAAATGTAATTATATTACTCCTTTTGTTACTAATGAACACCTCATTACTTGCAGAGCATCTCATCGGTGCTAAGAGCAAAAGTTCTTGCACATACTCTGTACACCTAGGTGAACACGAGAACTTAACCTCACATGATACTTCTAATTGTGAAGTGCACTGTGACCTACACCATGCTTATGTTTTACCAGTAGATACAAAACTTCCTCTCATGCACAACATTAACTCTTTAACAATACAACACAATAGCTCCTATCTCTATCAAGAAAGTTTACAATTCTTTAAGCCACCTATCTCTTAGCACCCTACTTTTAACCTACACTTCTACCAAATTTTATTTTTACAAGGATAATTATGTTTAAAAGCATACTTATGTCTGGAATCTTATGCACAATAGTAAGTGCTGAGAGTTTCGAGACTTTTTTGCAAAAGGCTATACAAAATAGTCCTTATTTACAATCATCTGCTTTAACAATTAAACAAGCAGGTGAACAAGGAAAAGTTCTAACCAGGTATAAAAACCCCTCTTTAGAACTTGAAGTTTCTTCATTTGAACCAAATATAGGCTCAGGTGATAGCGGATATAGAGTTGGTATTTTGCAGCCAATTCGTTTATGGAGCATTGCTGATAATAAAAAAAGTTTAGCCGATGCAAATGTTAAAAATGCAAAAGTTTCTTACATAGTCAGCCCTGAAAAACCAACTTCGACTACCAAATCCTAAAAAGTGACCCTTAATTTTTACTAAGAATATTTTTTAATCAGCAATAAATATTGCATTAATAGTATCGTTCTTTGCATTTGCTTGACAGCACTCA
>JALSLJ010000041.1 GCA_026988315.1 Sulfurimonas sp.
ATAAAAAAAGAGAAGTTTGAACTCATCGCAAAAAATGAAAACTTAGCACTTAAAAAGATAGAAGAACAACTCATAAGTGCAATTTATGACACCATAATCAATAAAATATCTTATGATATTAAAGAGATTAAAACTCTCAATACATCTCTTACAGACAAAGATGGTCATCTGAAAGATTTTATTAATGTTGGAAGCCTAGGGGTGGAAACTTATAAAATCACAAAGCCAAGTATAAAAGAAAAATCTATCTATGCTGAAGAGTTTATGGAAGTAGATAGCAATATAGAAAAACTTACAATAGATGAGTCTGATGATAAAAAAATAACTGTATTTGCAAAATTACCAAAAGTAAATATTCCCACCGCTCATGGGCGAAGCTATAACCCTGACTTTGGTTATGTGATAGAGCAAAATGATAAAAAAGAGTTGTACTTTATAGTTGAGACTAAGGGTTATGATACTTTTGATGAGATAAGCACCAAAGAAAAACTACAGATAAAAAGTGCAGAAGCCTTTTTTAAACAGTTAAAAGCTAAAGGTATAAATGTGGAGTACAGAACTAAACTAAATAGTCCTGAGCTATCTCAAATGATAAGTGATATTCAAAAAAGCTAATTAGTAAAATCATAACTAAGTCTTGAGTCAAAAATAATACCAACTCCAGAATATCAAAAAGAGGGCTGTTATGCTTAACATCCAAAAAAAAGGTTTTTTTTTAATAAAAGTCAATAAAAGTGTTCAAACACTTGAAGATAAAGAGAATTTTTATGACAACTGATATAATAATTATATCAGTTAAATGAAAGAAAGCTTGATAATTCTTCCATCTATGTTATTATTAGTAAAAAAATTAAAGAGAAAATATGAATGAAATGGAAACGATATATTTAAAAGATTACAAAGTGCCAACATTTAAAATAGAGAGCGTAGATCTTGTGTTTGATTTGTTTGAAGAGTATGCTTTAGTTACAAATGTTATGAATGTTACAAAAGTTGATGCGAGTGCTAAAGATATTAGCTTGGATAGTATTGAGTTAGAATTAGTTGAATTGTGGCTAAATGATTTAAAATTAAAAGATACTCGCTATATCATTAAAGATGAAAGATTGGAAATTTTAAATGTTCCAGAAACCTTTCGTTTAAAAATAATAAACAAAATCTATCCTCAAAACAATACAGAACTAGAGGGGCTTTATAAATCTGGAACCATCTTTTGTACTCAAAATGAACCAGAGGGGTTTAGAAGAATCACACCCTACTTAGATAGACCAGATGTGATGAGTGTGTTTACTACAACTGTGATAGCAGATAAAGAAAAATATCCTATTTTACTCTCAAATGGTAATAAAATAAATTGTCATGACTCATTTGATTCAAGACATGGAGTCACTTGGCATGATCCACACCCAAAGCCTTCCTATCTTTTTGCTTTAGTTGCTGGTGATTTAGGTGTTGTGAGCGATGAATTTACAACAAAAAGTGGGGTAGATGTTGCGTTGAATATTTACTGTGATAAAGGGAATGAATCTAAATGTACCCATGCTATGAAATCTTTAAAAGAGTCTATGGTTTGGGATGAGCAAAAATATGGTCGTGAATATGACTTAGATATTTATAACATAGTAGCAGTTGATAGTTTTAATATGGGAGCGATGGAAAATAAAGGCTTAAATATTTTTAACTCTCACTATGTTTTGGCAAATGAAGACACAGCGACAGATGCTAACTTTATGGGCATACAGAGCGTCATAGCACATGAATATTTTCACAACTGGACAGGGAATCGTATAACTTGTAGGGATTGGTTTCAACTAACTCTCAAAGAGGGACTTACTGTATTTCGTGATCAGTGTTTCTCTGGTGATTTAAACTCTAGTGAAGTGCAACGAATAGAAGATGTAAAAGGGTTAAGAGAGAGACAGTTTGTTGAGGATGCTTCCCCTACTGCACATCCAATACAGCCAGAATCGTATATATCTATGAATAATTTTTATACATCTACGGTGTATGAGAAAGGTGCTGAGATTATTCGGATGATTTATACTCTTTTAGGTGAGCAAAACTATACAAAAGCAACTGATTTGTATTTTGAAACCTTTGATGGACAAGCAGTGACTACAAATGATTTTTTATGGGCTATGAGTGAAGCATCTGGTGTAGATTTAGAGCAGTTCGAGAGATGGTATCACCAATCAGGCACTCCTAAACTACATGTACAAGAAAGTTTTGAAGATGGGAAGTATAGATTAACACTTACTCAAGAGGTTCCCGATGCAGTTGATGGAAAAAAACAAAAGCCATACTTCTTCCCTTTAAAAATAGGGCTTATAGATAGAGATGCACATGAGATATTAGACAAGAGATTAATTGTCTCAAAAGAGAAAGAAGAGTTTATTTTTGATGGTTTATCCTCGCAACCCATACTATCGATAAACCGTGATTTTTCAGCACCCATAATTGTTGCACAGGAAAATACAAACTATGCTTTTTTAATGAAGCATGATAAAAATAGCTTCGTACGATATGAGAGTGCCCAATCTTTTGCAGTTGAAACACTTGAGAGAATGATGCAAGGCAAAGAGATAGATAATGAGTTTGTAGAAGCTTATGGATATATGCTTGGTCTTAATGTAGATTTGTCATATAAGGCACTTATTTTAGAGCTTCCAACTGTTTCAACTTTGATGCAAAGGCAAAAAAAGGTGGATTTTGAGCTAATTTACCATGCGAGAGAGACACTTTCTAAGCATTTAGCAACCATATATAAAGATGAATTTTTAGAGCTTTATAGTATAAATCATAAGCCAAATAATCAAGAACTAGATGCAAAAAGTATGGGGATGCGTGCCTTAAAAAATCGTTCTTTAAAACTTTTGTCATCATTAGATGATGAAGATATATTAACTCTTATAAAAAAGCAGTATGAAGAATCATTGACAATGACAGATAGAATTGTTGCCCTTGATGTTTTAGAAAACACTCATGCAGAGTTGGCAAAAGATGCGAAGTCCGATTTTTATGCAAGATATAAAGATGATACTTTGGTGATGAATAAATATTTTGCAATTCTTTCAGCATCTCAAAGGGAAGGAACACTACAAAGAGTGATAGCGCTTCAAGATGATGAGGTGTATGATGAAAAGGTTCCTAACTTAGTTCGCTCACTCATTGGAGTATTTGCAAGAAACTATAAACACTTTCATGCAAAAGATGGAAGTGGATATTCCTTTGTCGCAGATAAGATTATAGAGATAGATAAGATAAATGCTCAGATGGCATCAGGACTTGCTGGTGCATTTAAAATATATGAAAAAATGAATGAAGTTAATAAGAGCTTGATGAAAAAAGAGTTAAAGCGTGTAGTTTCTACACATTCGATTTCCAAAAATGTTTTTGAGATTATTAGTAAAATTTTAAAGATTTAAAGATTTTTATCTATTTTTATCCCTAAATTTGTGTACTTTTGTTTGTTTATTAGTAGTTTTTTTCTTAAAGATAAGGAAAAGTTTATATAATTTTTTTGTTAACTTTGTGATACAATGATTGAATGAACTTTGAGAAGAGGGAGAATATATGGCAAGAGTAGTTATTTTAGGGGGTGGTGTCTCTGGACATACTGCTGCAACTTTTGCAGCAAAATGGCTGGGATCGGCACATGAGGTTGTAGTTGTTACACCAAACTCAAAATGGAATTGGATTCCATCAAATATTTGGGTTGGTGTTGGAGAGATGAGTAAAGAAGAAGTTACATTTGATTTAGCACCTGTTTATGCAAAAGCAGGCATCACTTATAAGCAAGCAAAAGCGGTCTCTTTAAACCCTGAGGGGAGTGAGTCTTCAGATAAACCTTTTGTAACTGTAGAGTTTACACAAGAGGGGAGAGAAGGGGAGAGTGAAGATATAGAGTATGACTATGTTGTCAATGCAACTGGTCCTAAGCTTAACTTTGGTGCAACTCCTGGTCTGGATGCTGGACATACGGTATCTGTTTGTACAGCTGATCATGCTGTTCATGCTTCAAGTGAGTTTAAAAAATCTATAGAGAGAATGAAAAGTGGTGAAAGACAAAAATTCTTGATTGGCACGGGGCATGGGATGTGTACTTGCCAAGGTGCAGCTTTTGAGTATATTTTCAATATTGAGCATGAGCTAACAAAAGCAGGTGTTCGTGACTTAGCTGACATCAAGTGGATTTCAAATGAGTCTTTTTTAGGTGACTTTGGAATGGGTGGACTTCATATGAAAGTAGGAGGTTACACAGTGAGTTCTAAAATTTTCACTGAATCTCTTTTTACTGAAAGAGATGTTTCTTGGATTATTGGTGCGCATGTGTCAAAAGTTGAAGCTGGAAGAATAGAGTATGAACTGCTTGATGGCTCTACAGGTGAAGAGGAGTTTGATTTTTCAATGCTTATCCCACCATTTGCAGGTGTAGGACTAAAGGCATATGCTAAAGATGGCTCAGATATTACAAGTACTGTTTTTGCTCCAAACGGATTTATGAAAGTTGATGCAAATTATGGTGCTGGAAGTTATGAAAATTGGAAAGCAAGTGATTGGCCAGCAACCTATCAAAATCCGACATATGACAATATGTTTGCATGTGGCATAGCTTTTGCACCGCCACATGGGATTTCAAAACCAATGAGTTCTCCTAATGGAACCCCGATAAATCCAACTCCTCCGCGAACAGGTATGCCATCAGGTATCATCGGTAAAGCGGTGGCTCATAGTATTTGCGATAAGATTTTAAAAGGTGAAAATGCTCCTTTGCGTGAGGCATCTATGGCTGATATGGGTGCTGCGTGTGTAGCATCTGCTGGTAAAGGTATATTTGATGGAACTGCTGCTGCAATGACGGTTTATCCTGTTGTTCCAGATTTTGAAAAGTACCCAGGAACAGGACGCGATACTGATTATACTTTTGGTGAAGTTGGTCTTGCTGGTCACTGGATTAAGCATATCTTGCATCATATGTTTATTTATAAAGCTAAATTGAAGCCAGGCTGGACACTTATTCCAGAATAAGAATTTTAATTAAAGGAAATAATGATGAAAAAAGAAGAATCAAATATCAAAGCATATGAGCAAAACTACACAACAATGGTTCCGGGAGCATTTGCTAAAAAAATGAGAACTTGTGTGATTTGGCAATTTTTTAGATTTATAGTGCTAAATATCAAAATGTTAATTGTGGTTAGTAAAAGCCACTAAAACCTACTGAGAGAACCCTGTATCATACAGGGTTCATTATATCGCATTATGAAGCCAGCCAATATACAAGTTGTGTTAGTTGCCAGAGTGGTAATATTATAGGTACAACCTTAATACCCTTAGTAAAATTAATAATAATAATGCTAATATCTTACTTCTTAATAAATTAATTTAAAAGTTAAAATAAATGCCAAATAATATGCCAAATTTAATAAAAAAACAACAATTGTTTTTAGATTCAAAAAATAAAATATTATCACAGTGGAAAGAGTATGATTTTTTTAACTTGCTGTTTAAAAATAGAACTTTTGAAGATGATGCGTATGTAGATAATTTTGTAGAAAATTATTTGGATGGTGTTTTTGATTATTTTATGGATGCAATAGCAAGGGATATAAGTATAGGTGAGTGCCCTGCAATGCATAGTCTTTTGTTACATCTAAAAGATAGAGATATAGGTGTTTCAGAACTTTTTAGTATGTGTAATCATCTCCGAAAAATAATAATAAATTTTACATATGAAAGTAAGATTGATTCACAAGAACTTTTCAATGAAATCACCTACCTTTTTGATGAAAATTTTAAATCAATTTTGCACTTTTATACTGATACCGTTTTTCAAAAAGAACAAGAGATAAGCAGAAGTGTAAAACTGCTGAGTGAATATAAAAAAGCATTAGACGATAGTGCCTTGATCTCTAAAACAGATATCAATGGTGTCATAACATATGTAAATGATAAGCTAGTAAAGCTTTGTGGTTTTTCTAGGGATGAACTTGTAGGTAAAAAACATAATGTTATGAAGCATAATGATATGAGTAATGATTATTATCAAAACCTTTGGAGAGAATTAAAGCAAAATAATATTTTTAAAGGAACTATTAAAAATCGTAAAAAAAACGGTAAAGCATTTTATATAGATGTAACCATAGTAAAAATTAATGATCCCTATGATGATTCAAGTGAATATATGTCAGTTGCATACGATATAACAACACTTGTAAAATCAAGAATAGAAGCACTTGAAGCCAGTAAAGCCAAAGAGTATTTTTTATCTAATATGAGCCACGAGATTAGAACACCTCTCAATGCTATCTTAGGTTTTGTAAATCTTTTGATGGATGAGGATTTATCAAAAAAACATAGAAAATATTTAGATATTATTTTTAATAGTGGGGAAAATCTTTTGAGTATTATTAATGATATTTTAGATTTTTCAAAACTTAGAAGTGGTGAATTTAGTATAGACCCCAAAGTTTTTTCTATCCATGATGAGATAAGCCACACTATGGAGCTTTTTGTAGCGAGCGCTAATTCTAAAAATATTACACTTACATCTTTTATAGACCCAACAATTCCGACAGAAATATTTGCTGATCCACTAAGAATTCAACAAATACTCTCTAACTTCTTAAGTAATGCTATAAAATTTACACCTTATGGTGGAGTGATTAGTGTAGAAGCGAGTTGTGAAAATTCTATACTTAAAATTCGGGTCAAAGATAACGGCATAGGGATTTCAAAAGAAGATTTAAAAGATGTATTTAGTGCATTTGCTCAGGCGCAACATTCTGAGAAGAAAAAGAATGATGGTACCGGTCTAGGTTTATATATCTGTGAACAATTAGCAAGTCATATGAATGGAAGAGTAACAGCAAACTCTTCTTTAGGTAAAGGGAGTACATTTTGGCTTAAAATTCCAGTGCAAATACGCAGTACAAGCTGTAAGGTTATCGAAGAGATAGACGAGTTTAAATCTCTGAGTGTAGTGGTGTATTCTAAAGATGAAGATAGTTTTCAAAAGTATGAATCATTTATCAAATATTCGGATATTTTTGGTATGAAAACTACAATAGTTGATAATTTAGATATGGATTTTGATATTGCGATAGTTATTTATGAGGATATAGATGAAGCATTGAAGCGTAAAATAATAAAATCGAATAAAAAATATATAATATTAATGAATAAAATTCGTGATGATTTTGAAAATTATTTGCATATTACCCCTTTATATTTTCCTTTGTATTGCTCTAAGATAAGAACAGCCTTATTAGAACTGCTACATCCAGAGTCTTATGTTCAACCAGTAAAAAAGATAAGTAAAAAATTTCATGGACATATACTTATCGCTGAGGATAATGAAGCCAATCAGGAGTTGATTAAAATTTTACTTGGTAAATATGGGGTTACATTTGACATGGCGGTGAATGGCCTTGAAGCTGTAAATTTGTATAAACTGCATAAGTACGACTTGATACTAATGGATGAGCAGATGCCTGTAATGGATGGAAATGAAGCAGTCAAAGAGATTGTAAGATATGAAAAAGAAAATCATTTTACTCATACACCTGTATCGGCTCTTACTGCAAATGTTATTCAAGTAATAAAAAATAAAAATATAACATATGGATATGATGCCTTTTTAGCAAAACCAATTGTCTTAAAAGATTTGGAAAAAGTATTTCAGATGTATCTAAAAACTGCATATGTTGATGTGGAATCATCAAAAGAAAAAGAACTTATAAGCAATAAAATAGAGGGACTCGATATACAATCACTTACCGAAGAACTTATGTTGAGTGAAGATGAAATTATAATGCTTTTAACATTATTTATGAAAAAAATGAAAAAATTACTGCCAGAACTACATGAAGTGATACAAAGTAAAGATTACAAAAAAATAGGTCTTATTGCTCACAGTATAAAAGGTTCAAGCGGAAATTTTAGAATGGAAATTTTGCAAAATATCTCTAGCGAGATAGAACAGATGGCAAAAAATGAAAATAGCGACTACGATTATAGTGGCAATTGTAAAAAAATAGAAGAAAGAATTTCAGAGATAAAAATTCCTTAATCTAAGAGTAGAATATAACTACTCTTCTATAAAATAGCCTATCCCTGAAGCGTTTTTTACAATATCAGTATCTAGTTTGTTTCTTAGTCTCCACACTAAAGTTCTCACACTGTTTTCGGTTGCCCCATTTTTTTCCCATACATACTCCATCGCTTGTTTAAAAGTAACAACAAGACCTAGTTTTGCTACGAGTAGGCGTAAAAATGCATTCTCTTTTTTTGTTAATCTTATCTTTTTATTCTGATAAAATGTTTCACAAGCATTAATATCTAAATGGTAATCATTAGCAAATTTGATTTTACTCTCACCCTCAGCAACTTTTGTGTGAAGCAGATTTTCAATATTTAATTTTTCTGCACTGAAATTTGAAAAATTGTTTTTTCTCTGATTTTCTTGCTCAAACTTAAATAGTGCCATTTGCATTGTTGCATGAAGAGAGTTAGGGTCAAATGGTTTTACAATATACCCATATGGCTCAGTAGTTTTAGCTTGAGATATGATATCATCATCACTATAGGATGTAAGAAAAATAAATGGTATTTTATGTTTATCTCTAATATTCTGAGCGAGTTCAATTCCATCATTACTCTCTTGCAAAGATATATCTATAACAACTATATCTGCTTGTATAGTAGCTAATTTTTCTTTTGCATCTTCTGCGTTGTCACATACCTCTGTGACAACATAACCCTGCTTCTCTAAAGATATCTTTAGATTTAGTGCAGTAATTTCGTCATCTTCAACAATCAATACATTATTATTTTCCATAAATAAACCTTATTATCAAAAAGTTATAGTCATTTTAAAGACTCTTTATTATGTGATTATAATGTAATTTTTTGTTACTTACAATAAAATTTGACTTTTTTTGTCACTTTGTTGCAAAAATGTTGCATTTTAGTTGTTTTTTTGTAGCTTTGAATCGCTTGGGTATAAAACTTTCCCAGAGGGAACAACCAAAGAGGAGCTCTTTAGATGAACATCTTGATCATCAAAAAATATATGAGCTTTAAATGATTGTAAAATTTTACTTTTTTCAATACCCCCTAGAAAAAATGCTTCATCAACATATACACCCCAATGTCTTAGAGTTTTTATAACTCTTATATCTGATGGGCTGTTTCTAGCAGTAACCAGTGCGATTCTAACTGGAGAGTACTCAACTTTCATAGGCAATCTCTCTTGCAAGGTTGCTAACTTTTTTAAAAAAGATGCAAAAGGACCCTCATTCATTGGCACATCTTGAGAATTTTTTTCATTTTCATGAAATGCCTCTATCCCATTTTCTTTATACACAAGTTCGCTTGTTTCATCAAAGAGAACAGCATCTCCATCAAAGGCAATTCTAACTTGCCCCTCTGGGATGTCACACTTGTACTCAGGTGGCGTTGAGAGTACGGCGGAGGCACATACTCTGTTATCTATAACTTTTTGAGCATCACTCTCATCCGTTGTTAAAAATAAATCAACACTAAAAGCATCTAAATAATCAGCACTTGATTCACCAGCTGTAAATGCAGAACGAGTGATATTTAATTCTAGTTTTCTAATCGTATTTAAAACTCTCACTCCAGTATCTGGGCTATTTCTTGACATAATTACTACTTCAACTAAAGGTGGTTCATTTTTCTTTTGAAACTTGTTTAAATCAAGGAGTGCTTTAATAAGGGGAAAACCTATCCCCTCTTTTAAGGGTGTGTTTTCACTTTTAAGCATATAGTCTCGGTAAATTTCAATAGCACTGTCAGGATGTTTTTTATACTCTGTTTTAAATAATTTATCAGCTTCACTCAAATCAAAAAGAGCTGTTGCAGAGATGCCTACGACCAATGTATTTTCTAAATTAAATGCCAAAGTAGATCCTTTATTTATCCGTATTATAGTGTAGTTGTATAAATTTGCTATAATCCATAAAAAGAATTTTGGAGAATTTATTATGACAATAACTAAAAGAGTAACATTTATCGCTAAAGAAGATGGTATTGAAAAAATGAGAGAGCTTTTAACAGCGATGGTTGCGCCAAGTAAAGCTGAAGATGGATGTATATTTTATGATATTTTTCAGTACGAAGATAGACCTGAAAAATTTATGGCAGTTGAGTCATGGAGAGATGAGAAAGCTCTTGATGGACATAAAGCATCCCCACATTATAAAATCTATAAAAGTAGTTTTGAGCCGTACTGCTTAAAAAAATACTCGGATGAGTTAGAAGTTTTAGGATAAAGAGTTGAATAATTTATGGAGTGCTGAGGAAGCTGGCAAATGCAAGAGTGATTTAGAGTTTAGAGTCTATACATCTAATCTTCTTGGAAGAAGTGATGAGCTTGTCTTGCACGGTGGTGGAAATACATCTGTAAAAACTAAGGTAGATGGTGAAGATATACTTTTTGTAAAAGGAAGTGGTTGGGATTTGGTCTCTATAAAAGAGGAAGGATTTGCTCCCGTAAAACTAAAAACTCTTTTAGAGATGTCAGAGTTAGATGAACTCAGTGATTCTGATATGGTTTCAGGTCAAAAAGCTGCCATGATAGATACAAAAGCTCCAAATCCATCCGTTGAAGCAATCTTGCACGCTCTTATCCCGTTTAAATATGTTGACCATACTCATGCGGATGCTGTTGTAACAATCTCTAATTCAGTAAATGGACAAGAGCACATAAATAAGCTTTATCCAAACTATCTAATAGTGCCTTATGTGATGCCAGGATTTATCTTAGCGCAAACTATAAACAAAATGGCAAAAGATTTAGACTGGTCACAATGTGAGGGGATTATCTTGCATAATCACGGGATATTTACCTTTGATGATGATGCTAAAATCTCTTATGATAAAATGATTGAAGCAGTTACGCTAGCAGAGGTGTTTTTAGAGGAGAAAGCGTATATTGAGATAGAAGAGAAAGAGGTCAGTTGTGAAGTTGATATGAAAGAGATTCAAAAAATCATCTCTAAGCATAAAGGGTATGATGTTGTTGCAAATCTAAATCAATCACCTCTAGCACTACATTATTCTTCACAAGAAAATCTAAAAACATTTGCAACTCGTGGAATCCTGACTCCCGAGCATATTATCAGAACAAAAAGAGTTCCATTGATAGTTGAGGGTGAGAGTTTGCAAGAGGCTTTGAAAAAATACAAAGATGATTATTTGAGTTATTTTGAAGAGTTTAAAAAGGATGAGATTTGTCTCAGCCCAACACCGAACTATATGATAGTTAAAAACGCAGGTGTTGTCTCTTTTGGTAAAAATAAAAAAGAGGCAGATATTATAAATGATATAGTTGAGCATACCATGCTAGCAGTATTAAGAGCTGATAAACTTGGTGGATATAAGGGAATCAGTCTTAAAGATTGTTTTGAGATGGAATACTGGGAACTAGAACAAGCGAAGTTGAGAAAATAATGTCTTATTTGATGGCGATAGATGCAGGGACAGGGAGTGTTCGTGCGGTAATTTTTGATACGAAGGGAAACCAAATCTCTGTTTCTCAAAAAGAGTGGACTCACTTATCTGAGGAGGGTGTGCCAAACTCTATGAGTTTTGATTTTATAACTAATTGGAATCTAGTTTGTGAGTGTATAAAAAGTTCAATCATTAATGCAAAAATTAAAAGTGAAGATATTTTAGCTCTTAGTGCTACAAGTATGCGTGAGGGGATTGTTCTTTATGATGATGAGGGCAAAGAGCTTTGGGCTGTTGCAAATGTCGATGCTAGAGCGGATAAAGAGGTGAAATATCTCAAAGATAATTTTGCAGGTATTGAGGAAGATTTTTATAAAGAGTCTGGTCAAACATTTGCTTTAGGTGCATTACCAAGAATTATGTGGCTTAAAAACAATAAACCAGATGTTTATGAGAGGGTTGCAAATATCTCTATGATAGGTGACTGGATTTTGGCTCGTCTTAGTGGTGTAATAGCAACTGACCCTAGTAATGGTGGAACAACAGGAGTATTTTCTTTAAAAGAAAGAAATTGGACTCCAACCATGGCTACAATAGTGGGGCTTAAAGATGATATTTTTCCTCCAACTTTAGAGGTTGGAACTCTTATGGGAAGTGTTGTCAGGAAAGCTTCATCTGAAACAGGACTATCAAACAAAACTAAAGTAGTTATGGGTGGAGGAGATGTTCAACTCGGTTCCGCTGGTCTTGGTGTAGTTGAAGCGGGACAAGTCGCAGTTCTTGGTGGTTCGTTTTGGCAACAAGTGGTCAACATCCCGAGTGAAACACTTCCGCCAAAAGATATGTCCATACGAGTAAATCCTCATGTTATAGCTGGACTCTCACAAGCAGAGGGAATCACTTTTTTTAGCGGTTTAGTTATGCGATGGTTTAGGGATGCTTTTTGTGATATGGAAAAATTAGAGGCGAAAGAGCGTGACCTAGATGTATATGCTGTTTTAGAAGAAAAAGCAAGCAAAGTACCCGTCGGTTCTTATGGAATTATACCGATATTTTCAGATAGTATGAAGTATGGAAAATGGTACCATGCAGCTCCGAGTTTTTTAAATCTTTCCATAGACCCAGAAGTTTGCAATCGTGCTTCAATGTTTAGAAGTCTGCAAGAAAATGCGTGTATCGTTTCAAGTATTAATTTAGAAAAAATTAAAGAGTTTACAAATGTAGAGATAGATACTATAGTGTTTGCAGGGGGTGCTAGTAAAGGTGCTTTGTGGTCACAGATATTAGCAGATGTTACTGGATGCAAGGTTAAAATCCCTAAGGTTACAGAAGCAACAGCCCTAGGAGCTGCTATGGCAGCTGGTGTTGGATGTGGAGTGTATGGTTCACTTGTGGATGCTGCAAAAGAGTTGGTAGTCTGGGAGAAAGAATATACTCCAAATATGCAAAATTTTGAGAAATATAAAGAGATAAAGAAAAGATGGCAAAAAGCGTACGAAGCACAACTAAAACTAGTAGATGACAATATAACAACAAGCATGTGGAAAGCACCTGGATTGTAGTTTGGATATAATTCGTAAAATAATTAAAAGAGATGTGGAGCATTGAAGATGGATAAACATTTATTGACAAACATAAAGATAAAAGATTTTAAATGCTTCAAAGATTTCAAAGCTGATGGGTTTAAAAGAGTAAATCTTATTGGTGGGAAAAATAATGTTGGGAAGACGGCTTTTATGGAGGCTTGTTTTGTTAATGTATCTTCTGAAACTATTTCCAATTTACTATTTGCATTATCGATAATTGAAAGAAACAGAGATATGTTAAATATATCAATTAATGATAATATTAATATAATAGATATATTAACAGCTAATGATTCATTTTTAATACATGGACTTCATAAGATAAAGTATGTTGTTAATAAAACAACTCTTAAACAAAATATTGAAATAAAACTAGATGAAAATACAGAAAAAATCAATTTTAATGAAAACTTATCTTTTATGAGTAACGAAAACATAGTTTATATAAGTAGCTATGGCTTTACAAATGAGGAACTAAAACAAGTTTATAAAGCTGTTCAGTTTCAAGATATGGATAATTATCTTAACGAATGTATAGTTAATTTTGATGATAATATATCTCAGTTTAAAATTATTAGTGATAAAGCTTATTTAAAACAAGTTAGCGATGATGAATATAAAGAGTTAAGTAAATTTGGTGATGGAATAAAACTATATATTTCAATAATAGCATCTTTATATGCTTCTAAAAATAATTATCTATTTATAGACGAGATAGAAAACGGGATTCATTGGACGCAATTAGATAGACTTTGGGAGATAATCTTAACAATATCAAAAGAACAAAGCGTTCAAGTATTTGCTACTACTCATTCAAAAGAGTGTATAGAATCATACGCAAGAGTTGCTAAAAAACTTGAAGATGAAGATGTTAGTTTTATTGAATTTGGAAGAAATGATAATAAGATAGAATCAATAACATATAATTATAAAAATATTATAAATCAAGTTTCTCAACATCAGGATATGAGAGGATGGTAAAGATAATATGTGAAGGAAGTGATGATAAATCATTTTTGAGATTTTATCTACAACATCTTAAAAAAGAGGGAAGCCTATCAACTGATATAGAAAATTTTGATTCATATATCCAAACGATGGGTGGTAAATCAAATTTACTAAATCAAGAAAACTATGAAGAAATAAATATACAAATAGGCAAAAAGATAAAAAAAGTTCTTTTTATCTTTGATTGTGATTTTGAAGAAGATGATATAAAATGTGGAAATTTAGAAAATAGTAAAAAGTGTATTGAAAACTTGATAAAAGAATTAGATTGGAATATTGACATTAATTATTATATATTTTCTAAAAATTTAGATTATTTTTTAATAGATACATTAGAGAATAAAGAAAGTTTTGAAGCTTGTGAAGAGTGCTTTAAATTAAAAGAGTTAAATAAAAACAGAAAAATATTAACATGTATTTATAACAAACTATATCCAAAAGCACCATATGATTTTTCACATCCAAACTTCAATGAACTAAAACAAAAATTACAAAACTTATTTACATAACAACTAAGGCAAAAAATGAATTTGAAAGAAAAAATACTAGCAGGTGAAAGAATCAACTTTGAAGAGGCATTAACTCTTTACGATATGGACTTTTTTGAGCTTGGTGAATTAGCGGATGCTAAGCGTCAAAAGCTTCATGGTAAGAAAACATACTTCAATATCAACCGTCACATTAACCCTACAAATATTTGTGCTGATATATGTAAGTTTTGTGCATACTCTGCAAATAGGAAAAATCCAAACCCTTATGCTATGAGTCATGATGAGATTATGGATATAGTTAAGGATGTTGCAAGTAGAGGGATAAAAGAGGTGCATATTGTATCTGCTCATAATCCTGATACTGGCTTAGAGTGGTACCTAGAGATTTTCAAAAAGATTAAAGATGAATATCCTCATCTTCATGTAAAAGCTCTCACAGCTGCTGAGGTTGATTTTCTTGCTCGTCATTATGGAAAAACTTATGATGAGATTCTTGATTTGATGGTTGAAAATGGAGTTGATTCTATGCCTGGCGGTGGCGCTGAGATTTTTGATGAAAAGGTGAGAGATTACATATGTAAGGGTAAAGTTACATCACAGCAGTGGCTTGACATCCATCAAAAGTGGCATGAAAGAGGTAAAATGAGTAATGTTACTATGCTTTTTGGTCATGTTGAGAGTAGAGAAAATCGTATAGACCATATGATGAGAATTAGAGAACTTCAAGATAAAACAGGTGGGTTTAATGCTTTTATACCACTTGTGTATCAAACCCAAAATAACTACTTAAATGTTAAAGAGCCTATAACTGCAAATGAGATTTTAAAAACGATGGCAATTAGCCGTATAGTTTTAGATAATGTTGCAAACTTAAAAGCATACTGGGTTACTTCAACTGTAAATCTAGCTTTAGTTGCTCAAGAGTTTGGTGCAAATGATTTGGATGGAACAATAGAGAAAGAGTCTATAAACTCAGCTGCAGGTGCTAAGAGTGCAAACGGAGTAAACCTTGAAGAGTTTACAGCCCTGATAAAAAACAGTGGCTTTATACCAGTTGAGCGAGATAGTGTATATAACGAAATTAAAGTTTGATAGCTTTAAACGCTCGTCATTCTAAACTAGATTTAGAATCTAATTGATGAATATATCTGTAATAATCCCAACTTATAATCGATATGAGGTTTTAAAAAGAGCATTAAACTCAGTCTTTGCACAAACTTATAAGGCAAATGAAGTCATTGTTATAGATGATGGCTCTAGTGATGAAACCTCTCAAATTATAAATGATTTTCCTAACATTAGGTACTTGTATCAAAAAAACTCTGGTGTCTCATCTGCAAGAAATCTAGGGATAAAAAAAGCAACATCTAAATGGATAGCATTTTTAGACTCAGATGATGAGTGGCATCCAGATAAACTACAAGAACATTTAGATTTTCACAAACAACATCCAGAGATACAGATGAGTTATACAGATGAAAACTGGATAAGAGATGGTGTTGCAGTAAAAGTTCCTAAAAAGTTTCGTAAGTTTGGGGGTAAAATATTTAATGAGTGTCTATCTCATTGTATTATCGCTCCATCTGCAACTCTTATACATAAAGATTTGATTGAAAAAGTTGGAAATTTTGATGAAAGTTTAGAAGTGTGTGAAGATTATGATTTATGGCTAAGAGTAGCTATTGAAAATAAGATAGGACTCATTGATAAAAAACTTATAACAAAGTATGGCGGAGATAAAGACCAGCTGAGCATAAAGCATTGGGGGATGGATAGGTTTAGAGTTATAGCTTTAGAAAAAGTTCTTAAAAATAGTTCCCATTCTAAGTATGAATTAATTTTAAAAACTTTAATACAAAAATATAGATTACTCTTACAAGGTGCTATTAAATATGATAGAATTTCACAAGTAAAAATTTATGAACAAAAGATAGAAAAACTACAACAACTTCAAAGGTGAAAAATTGAATAAAATATCAACAGAAACGAAATTAACTCTTGGATATATACTCATAGCATTTATATTTTCAATTGCTATACGGATGATTTGGATTTACCAATTTGAGGGCTATGAAGCTTTTATGTTTAATGGTCAGTTTATGATAAATACAAATGATGGTTATGCATGGGCGGAGGGAGCAAGAGACCTGCTTAGTGGTGTTTCTCAATATGGAGATCTCTCGCGAATTGATAGTTCAACAGCACAGCTTACAGCACTTTTTGCGATGATTTTACCATTTTCTTTTGAGTCTATTATTTTATATATGCCAGTTTTTTTAAGTGCATTAATTGTTATCCCTATAATCTTGATTGCAAAGAGTTTAGATAACTTAGAGATGGGTTTTATCGCTGCACTTTTATCTTCTATAGCTTGGAGTTATTATAACCGTACTATGGTTGGTTATTATGATACAGATATGCTAAATATAGTCTTGCCTATGTTTTTACTCTGGTCGATTGTATGGGCGATAAGAACACATGAAGATAAATATTTACTCATCACTGCTTTAGATATTTTAGTGTATAGATGGTGGTACCCTGAGAGTTATTCACTAGAGGTTTCATTTTTTGCACTTATATTACTTTATACATTGTTATTTGATCGCAAAAATCTCTATAACTATAAACTTTTAGCGATAATTATGTTTGCAATGTTAATGTTGGATGGTTATATAAGGCTTGGACTTGTAATGGGTGCGTTTTTTATATTTAGACAACCTCAGGCTCAAAAGTATATTTATCATATTTTTGTTGTCTCTATAGTGCTTTTCTTAGCTACAGGTGGAATAAATCCTATTTTAGGAAAATTAAAATCTTATGTGTTTAAAGATGTTGTTGCCGTTGGAAAAGATGGCTTAAATCTTCACTTTTTCAATGTGATGCAAACTGTAAGAGAAGCGGGACAAATCCCATTTGAGACATTTGCAAACAGGATAAGTGGTCATGTGGTGACATTTGTTTTATCAATCGTAGGATTTATCTACTTAGCTTTTAGACATAAAGTGATG
>JALSLJ010000042.1 GCA_026988315.1 Sulfurimonas sp.
TGGGGTTTTTATGTGCGCTGTTCTTTTTTCTATCTCTGCTACTGCTGAGACTAAGTCTGCTTCTATCCGTCCGCAGGTTGGGCATGAGATGATGTTTAAACCATCAGGCATTGCTCCACTGTCTTTAAGAATTGCACGGGCTACATTTATCTCCTCTTCTAACTCCCCTGTGATACTCACACGCATAGTGTCGCCGATACCATCAAGCAAAAGTGCACCAAGACCGATAGAGCTTTTTACAGTAGCGTGAAAAAGAGTTCCGGCTTCTGTAACTCCAAGGTGGAAAGGGTAGTTGTTTTTTGGGCGCAACATTCTGTAAGCATCTACAGTTCTTTGAACATCTGAAGCTTTTAGAGAGATTTTTATATCATCAAACCCTAAATCTTCTAAGTATTTTATGTTGTACTCAGCAGACGCGACCATCCCCTCGGCAGTTTGTCCGTACTTATTTAAAAATTCTTTTTCTAAACTTCCAGAATTTACACCGATTCGTATGGGAATGTTACGAGTTTGACACGCTTTGACAACCTCTGCAACTTTTTCTTTTGAGCCAATATTACCAGGATTTATACGGATACAGTCAACAACTTCAGCGGCAATAAGTGCTAGCTTATGGTTGAAGTGGATGTCCGCAACAAGGGGTAGCTCAATTTGCTCTTTAATACTTTTAAGAGCAAGCGCATCTTCCATATTTGGAACAGCACAACGAACTATGTCACATCCAGCAAAGTGAAGTCTTTTTATCTGCTCAACTGTGGTTGCAACATCCGCGGTTTGCGAGTAAGTCATAGATTGTGTACTTATTGGTGCATCACCACCAACTGCTACATCACCGACAAAAATTTGTTTAGTTTTTATTCTATTTATCATGGAAAAGATTCTACCCTTTTTGGGATAAAAGGGTGCTTTAGAATCTATAAGCAAGGTATCGTTTTATATATTTCTATCTTAGCGCTTAGCATGCCCTCCACCTTGCATATTTTGCGGATAATCAGGTTGGCAGTAATCGACACCATCTATAACACCTAATGTACAACAACCATCAGTTACACCTAGGTTTTTAAGTCCCCTATCAAAAGACCAATAATGGGAGTAGCTACCATCTCTTAAAAAATTAAATGCAACCACAACATCTGAAGCATTTGCTTCCTTTGCAAGTGCTATATCTGTTTCTAGGTCATTTATATCTGTAACTTCAACCATGCAACCAACTTCAAGTGCATCTTGTTGAGAGTTCCGACCCTTTAAAATGAGGGCATCATAGAGTTCTTGAAGTTCTGAAATTTCATACTCACCCTTAACAATATTGGAATTATCGATCTCATCGCTTGATGGGAGAGAATCTATATTTGTAAAAGCCTCATGAGTCAAAGCATATTTTTTTGCTAAAAGTTGCACTGTTGTCATATGCGTTGTCTCTGAATTTTCAGCAATTTTTGTAAACTGAAACAAAGATGGAAAATATTCATACAGCTTAGTATATACATCGTAGGCTAATCTCTCCTCATTGCCCATATATGAGAGAGTGTTGATGACATCTTGATTTAATATTGATCTTGGGGTAAGAAGTGCCGCTCTTACATTTGTTGGTAGTTTTGTCACTCCATTTACTGCATCTGTGTACTCTGTTGTGAGTGTGAGATGTGAAATCGCACTTTGTGTATCTATTAGAGAGATGTTTGCATCTTCTGCATATGTATCAATCTGTGTCGCATCAAAGGTTAAGTTAGTATCTATAAAAGCAGTTCTCACTCTTTGTCTTATTTGTATTCCATTTTCTGTGTTGTTATCTTCATCGCACGATTGTAAAAATCTAGCCATTGCTATAACTTCAGTATTGTTAAGATCTGCTCTTTGAACTCCAAGTAGGTCTTGTGGAAAGATTTGATTATCAGAGGGTATCTGCGTTATAGTTCCTAGTTCCAAACCTCCAAGTTTAAACTTTATTGGCAAGGTAGCACACTCAAAACTACCATTTATATCGGTAGTGCCGTTTGTATCGTCTGAACAAAGATACTCAACATTTGATATGTAGCTATCAACGAGTTGTCCAGAAATAGTTGAGGATGCTTCATCGCCTCCATTGTTTACGCTATTTGTACACCCTATAAGTAAAAATGAACACAGTACAGATGTTATTAATATAGTTTTGGTCATAAAAATTCCTTTTGATTATGTATGGTGCAATAGTACAAAAAAAGAGTTAGCGCAGTGTTATTTTTGACTCAGGACTTAATTGGGTTTGATGATTTTCTTTATACCCTTAGGGATATGAGCAAAAGGGATATTTCGCATACCAAGTTTTTCACCATTTTCATCAAAAGCCATAACATCTAAGCTCATAGCGGTTGGGTAGTAGCGTATAGCTTTGTATGATAATTTTTCAATAGTAAACTTAATTTTTTTATCTGAAAGTTCTAAACTTTTTTTCTTTTTAGCCACGATTATTCCTTTATGTATATGCCAGTATCTTTTACTTCTATCTTGCCGCTATCTTGAAGAGTTGTTAGTGATCGTTTAAAATCCTTTTTACTCATACCAAACTCATTTTTTATAAGAGTCGCATCGCTTTTATAGTTATAAGGCATAATCCCATTATTTTGTTTTAAAAGCTCTAGAATTTTGTCGGATGAAGTTGTACTTTTTTTACTACCAGTTTTTCTCAAATTTAAGTCAATATTTCCATCTTTTCGTATAGTTTTTACAAAAGCTTTTTTCTCATCACCAAGTTCTATGTTTTCGAATATCTCATTATGATAGATAAGACCCTCGTATTTTTCTTCAACAATACACTTGTAGCCTAGAGGAGTTTTAGCGATGATAAGTATATTTACCTCTTGATTAGGTTTGAGACCTTTAACACGCCTCTCAAAAAAATCACCTATCTTTTCAGTTCCAACTAAACGGTGAGTTCTCTCATCATACACAACGCGTATAAATCTTTTTTGACCCAGCTCAAAAGGTTCTTTTTGAAACATATTTGGGACAAGCAAATCTTTTAAAAGTCCCCAGTTCATAAAAGCTCCAAAAGGTGCAGTATCTACAACTTCCATCAGTGCAAACTGATCAAGCATCGCAAGAGGTTTGAGTGTAGTAGCGATGAGTCTATCTTCTGAATCAGTATAGAGAAAAACTTCGAGTAAGCTATCTTCAATCATCTCATCTTTAACATAAGCTTGAGGAAGAAGTACATCGTTTCCATCTTCTGCCATTAAAAAAATTCCGTGAGGAGTGTGTCTGTCAACTCGCAAGGTATTTAGTACCCCGAGTTCTAAGTGTTGGTTTTGTATCAAAATATTTCCTTGGTATATCCGTTTATTAATTTATATTGAAATTGTTTTGATATTATACCCTTAAATCTATTTGATATTAAGTGATAACAAAACTATCAAAAGTACAGGTGGTGTAACAATGAGTCCAAATTTTGAGTATGACCAGAAGCTAATTTTAACCCCTTTTTTTTCTAAAGAGTGAAGCCAAAGGAGAGTTGCTAGTGAACCAAAAGGTGTCATTTTTGGTCCTAAGTTACATCCAATGATATTTGCATAAATCATAGCATCATTTGCAATCCCAACAAGTGCAATATCCATAACCATTATAGTTGGCATATTGTTCATAAAAGCAGAAAGAAAAGCTGCTAAAAATCCAGTTCCAACAACTGCTATAGTCTCACTTTGAGTATTGAGAAAAACTAAAATGTCTGCGATGTAGTCTGTGAGTCCTGCATTTTTGAGTCCATATACTACTATGTAAAGACCAAGAGAGAACCAAACAACTTGCCAGGGTGCTTCTTTTATGATGCGTTTAGGTGCAACCGCTTTTGCAAAAGTTGCTATGAGTAAAAAAAGAACACCGCCACCTAAAGCAAAAACAGAGATAGGGATGTCATACGCATCCCCTACAAAATATCCAGCGAGTAAAAGCCCTAAGAAAACCCATGAGAATTTAAAAAGTGTTTTATTTTTTATAACATCATCTGGATTTTTTAAAAGATTAATATCTACAGTTGTTGGTATATCTTTGCGTAAAACTAACCAAAGAACTAACATACTTGCAAACACGCTGACAATAAAGGGGATTATCATGTTAGAGAAAAACTCTGCAAACCCTATCTCAAAATAATTCGCTGTAACTATATTTGTAAGATTGGAAAATACAAAAGGGAGGGATGCACTATCACTTATAAATCCACCCGCAAGTAAAAAAGCAAGGATTGTTTTTGTATTGAGTTTTAAGATATTCATCTTTGCAAGTAAAATAGGGGTTAAGATAAGTGCTGCTCCATCATTTGCAAAAAGAGCTGCAACAATTGCACCGAGGATGATAGAGTAAGCAAACATCAGGTGTCCGCTTCCCCTTGAGAGTTTTGCCATCTTCAAAGCTGCCCATTCAAAAAAGCCTATCTCATCTAAGACCATAGAAAGAATGATGATTCCTATAAATGCCAAAGTAGCATCCCAGATAATGTCATAAACGATGACAACATCATCTAGGCTAACCACACCAGCAACTAAAGCGACAATAGCTCCAACTACAGCAGTTGTACCGATTTGAAGACCACGAGGTTGCCAGATGATAAAAATAAGAGTGATTAAAAATATACTACTAGCCAAAATCATTAGAGACCAAGCTCCGTTCTTACTATGGGTGTAAGTTCCATTTTTATGAGTTTGAGAGTTTTCTCAAACGCTGAGTAGTTTTTCCCATCAGGATCCGCGTAGCCTACATGGATCACTTTTGTATTTTTTGGAAAAACCGGACATGATTCCATCGCATTATCGCAAACTGTGACAACCAAATCAAAATCTTCATCTATCACTTTGTCTAAAGTTTTTGAGTGGTATCTATTTTCCCATAAATTATTTTCTTGTAAGATTTTTTTTGCATTTGGATTTACTTTTCCGCTTGCCTTTATACCTGAGCTAAAGGCTTCTACGCCATCTAGGTATTTGTTCAATACTGCTTCTGCAATAATTGAACGGCAGCTATTTCCTGTACAAAGAATAAGTACTTTTTTATCCATTTTTACATCCTTCTTTTAATTGTGGAGTTTGTGTATTAAGGTAAGATATCTCTTTTAAAATCGATTGTCTAAACGCATCAAGCGGATCTCTTATGCTGTAAAATGCCCAGCGACCACGCCTATCTACTTTTAAAAAACCTGCTTCTTTTAAAATCTTCAGATGTCTTGAGATGCGAGACTGAATCATACTAAATGAATGTTCTATATCACATACACAAACCTCACCATTCATGTTGATAAAGTGCAGAATTTTTAATCTTGTTTCATCATTAATAGAGCTAATAGTTTTAAGAAATATTTCCATAAATACAACCTTCTTTTGAAGTAATGAAATAATAGCAGAACTATTTTAATATATCAAGATATATAGATATAGATAATGAATTGTAAGCACTAAATATGTTAAAATTTTACATCAAGGAGAATATATGGGAAATATAATATTATTTGCAATTTTAGGGGCTGTTTTTTACTGGATTTTTAGTAGTTACAAAAGATATTCAACAGAGTACTCTAAAGAGGCATTTAAAAATATGAAGATTACAAAAGAGTCACTTAAAAACAGTGACTTAGGGCTTTTTGTTGCACTTGTTGCAAAGGTTGCAAAGGCCGATGGAAAAGTTGACGCACTTGAAGCTCAGTTGGTTGGGATAATGTTCGATGATATAGCAGCTGTTTTTCCAGAACCAGAAAAAACTAAAGATATATTAAAAGAGATTTTCGATGAACAAAAAGATAGAGTTGATAACATAGAAAGTTTAGCGCAAACACTTGGGCAGGCTATTAAAAGAGATAAAGCCAAACAACAGCAATTTATCGGTTTTTTAATTCAATTAGCTTTTATAGATGGTAAAGTCTCTCAAAGTGAGGAGGAGGTTTTAACTGTAATTGCTCAAGCATTTGAGATAGATCCAAAAGTTTATCATGGTATTTTTGATCAGTTTGAGAAGATGGTTAAAAATAGACAACCACAAACAAATATTGAAGATGCCTATAAACTTTTAGGTGTCAGTGAAAATGATGATATAAGTGTCATTAAAAAAGCGTACAGAAAACTTGTGAAACAGTACCATCCAGATATTATTAAAGCACAAGGCAAAGATGAAGCTTACTTAGAAGAAGCAACTATAAAAACTCAAGAGATTAATGAAGCGTATGAGATGATAAAAAAAGCTAAAAGATAATTTATAATTGATTTCTTTTACTAATAATATGGTAAAATCAATTTCAATATATAATATTTTCAAATATGAATGGATAACTTGTGGGACTAGATAATAGATATGCAGTATTAACAGTTTGCACTTCAGATGAGGTGAGTGATAATACAAAAAAAGTTTATGATACATTACATATAGGAAGTATTTATGCAGTGAATATGTATGAGACTTTGGATTCTTTGATAGATTCTACGGTTGATGCTATTGTTGTTCACACTGAAATTGAAGAGGAAGAGGTGATTCAGCTACTTGAGATAATCAATCAAGATTATGAGAACCAAAAAACCCCAATTATTATAATTTCAGATTTAAAGTGTAATGAAAATCTTGCAACTGCTACATCTGAGTCAAATGTCATAGCAATTTTTTCACATCAAAATTGGCAATACCAACTCAATAATTTACTTTCATTTTTAAAATCACAAACATTTCATACCCTTTCATTAAGAAATGAACTTGTTGAGAGCGAAGAGAGAAATGTTATAGATCCGCTAACTGGTGCTTTAAATAGGTATGGGGCAGAGGATACATTCCAACAATTAACATCGAGATACAAAGCATACCATGAGCCATTCTCAATAATCATGCTTGATATTGACCATTTCAAAGTGGTTAATGACACTTATGGGCATGATGTCGGAGATGAGGTACTTATCTCTTTTTCTAAAATCATAAATAGTTTAATTAGAGATAATGACGCCTTTGTTAGATTTGGCGGTGAAGAGTTTGTTATTTTTATTGCAAATGCAAATCTAGAAATAGCTGCTACTAAAGCAGAAATAATTCGCTTAAAGATAGAAGAAGCATTGCATAGCTATAAAGAGCTCAAAATTACATCAAGCTTTGGTGTTGTAGAGTATAGAGAAAATGAGGACTTAGAGATGATGATAAAAAGATCGGACGAACTTTTATATTATGCAAAAAACAATGGGCGAAATATGGTAGTAAGTGAAAGAGTTTCTTACATCTTTGATGAGCGACTAAGTAGGGGTTAAAAAAGTGAATTATAAAGATATAAAAAAAAGGGATGGGTAAGGAAAAATCCTTAACCCATTTGTGCAGCAACTTCTGCAGCGAAATCATCTTCTTTTTTCTCAATTCCTTCACCAACTTCAAGGCGAATAAATTCAGTAATAGTAGCAGTTCCACCAAGAGCTTTAGCTGCCGCATCAACAGCCTGAGCAACTGTTAATTTTTCATCTAAAACATACTGCTGGTCTAGTAAAGCTTGTTCTTTATCTAGCATTGTGTTATCAAGAATAAAACGAGCAACTTGACCTGGTACAATTTTGTCCCAGATTTTTTCAGGTTTACCTTGTTCTTTCAACTTTGCTTTGATGTCAGCTTCAGCTTGAGCCATAACTTCATCAGTTAGTTGCATCATAGAGATATACTGAGGCACATTTTTAAGAGGCTTTTTAAGACGAGCTAACTCTTCGTTATCTTTCTTTAGTGCTTCGATACGACCTTTGGTTTCACTTGCAACATAATCAGCATCAAAATCTTTGTAAGACAGTGTAGATGGTTTCATAGCAGATGCGTGCATTGCAACTTGCTTTAAAAACGGAACCATCCCCTCTGCAGTTTTTTCACTATCACATTCAGCTTTGATGATTACAGCGATACGATTGTTTGAATGGATATAACCATTGAGTGCTTCTGTAGGACCAGCTGTTAATGTACCAAAACGACGAAGTTCAATTTTTTCACCAATTTTGTTTACAGCTTCGGCGAAAGTTTCACCAAAACTAGATGCATTAAATGCAGCTACATCAGCAGGTTGATTTGTATAAATCTCCTGTGCTGAATCTTTTACTAATTGTTGGAAGCCTTCATTTTGCGCAACAAAGTCAGTCTCAGAGTTAATCTCTATAACTGTAGCTTTAGAGAAATCATCGGCGATAACAATTCCAGCAAGACCCTCAGCAGCAACTCTATCAGCTTTTTTAGCTGCTTTTGCAATACCGCGTTCTTTTAACCATTCAGTTGCTTTTGCCATGTCTCCATCAGCTTCAACAAGAGCTTTTTTGCAATCCATCATAGGTGCATCAGTTGCTCCACGAAGTTCTTTAACCATTGCTGCCGTAACTGCTGCCATGACTATGCCTCTTCTGTTTTAGCTGGAGCTTGAGTTGCCTCAGCTTCTACTGCTACTTCTTCAGTTGCTGCTTCAGTTGCTACTTCTTCTTCCGCTTGCTCTTCTTCAGCAGGTGCATCACGAAGTGCCTTACCTTCGTTAATCGCAGCAGTCATTTCACGACAAAAAAGCTGAATTGAACGGATAGCGTCATCATTACCAGGAATTGGATAGTCAATCAAGTCTGGATCACAGTTAGTATCTAATGGAGCTACAACTGGGATGTTTAAACAACGAGCTTCTAAAACAGCAATGTGCTCTTTTACTGCATCAACAACAAAAAGCATATCTGGAAGTTTTTTCATGTTACGGATACCACCGAAATATGATTCAAGTTTAACTTTTTTTCTTGAGAGCATTAAAGCTTCTTTTTTAGTTAAAAGATCAATTTGACCATTTTCTTGCATCTCAGTAATAACATCAAGTTTGCGGATAGATTTTTGAATAGTTGGGAAGTTAGTCAGCATACCACCTAACCATCTGTTATCTACATAAGGCATGTTACAATCAATAGCTGCTTGTTTTACAGAGTTACGAGCCTGTTTTTTAGTACCAACAAAAAGAATTACTTTCCCCTCTGCTGCTGCATCCATAACGATTGTATAGGTGTTACGGAAATAACGAAGAGTTTTTTGTAAATCTATAATATAGATATTTTTACGAACACCGAAGATATATTTTTTCATTTTCGGGTTCCAACGACGAGTTTGGTGTCCAAAGTGCACACCACATTCTAATAGGTCTTTCATAGTTACCATAGGGTATCCTTAAGTGCTTTTTTTCAAGCAAGAAATTTATCAGTTAGCTTTGAGAATGTCGAACAAGCATCCCTTAAAAAAGAGAGTTGCACCGATTTTTGACATAATCTGTTAATGTTTTCTTGTGCTTTAGCAGAAGAAAAATCCGCGAATTATATCCAGTATTTCATTAAGTAAAGCTTTTTATGCTTGTAAGTTTTTAAGTTCTTCTTTGACTTTTGCAACATGCTCTTTTACTCTTACCTTAGGAAACACAGCCTTTACAACTCCCTCAGGATTTATGATGAATGTTGTACGAACGATACCCATATACTCTTTTCCATAGTTTTTCTTTAATTGCCAAACCCCATATTTTTGCATCATCGAGGTGTCTTCATCACTAAGAAGTGTGATACCTAACTCTTTTTTTTCTATAAAGTTACGATGTTTTTTTGTAGAGTCTGCACTTACTCCTAAGATGATTGCATCAAGCTCTGAAAAGTCAGGTGCAGCTTCAGTAAACTCACAAGCTTCGGTTGTACATCCAGGGGTGTTATCTCTTGGGTAGAAATATAAAACTACCCATTTTCCTAGTAAATCACGAGAACATATCTCTACATCATCTTGGTTTGGTAGGCAAAATTCAGGTGCTTTGTCATCTATTTGTATCATTATTTATTTCCTTTTAGTTTATTTTTTTTCTTATGAAAGTATGTATATATGAGTGCTAAAAATGCAAGTGATATTAGCACAACTATTAAAATCTGATGTAAATACTCACTAAGAAGTTCTTGGTTGTTGCCTATGAAGTATCCAAGCATTACGAGTATAAAAGCCCAAATACCAGCACCTAAACCTGTAAAAATTGAAAATGTTATAAGATTCATTTTAGCGAGTCCAGCAGGGATGGAGATAAGTTGTCTAATTCCGGGGATGAGTCTTCCAGTAAATGTAGAAATATGCCCATGTTTAGCAAAATATTCATCCATTTTTAAAAGAGCTGATTCTTTTATAAAAAAGTATTTTCCATACCTTTGAAGTATTTTTCTACCAAGTGTAAGGGCGAGGTAGTAATTTATAAAAGCACCTAGAAGAGAACCTCCAAGACCACTAGCCATAATGAGACCTACACTCATCTGCCCTTGAGAAGCTAAATATCCAGCTGGAACCAAAACTATCTCAGATGGAAAAGGGATGAAGCTTGACTCTATGGTCATCATAATAAATATCCCTAAATATCCCCAATCAAAAATCAAATCTACTAAATTTTGCGCTAACTCTTTTATCATTTTATATAATCCTCAACATCTTTTATCATTTGTGATGCTACATCTTTGTGAGCATACTTTAAAAGTGCTTCACTTTTTGTTTTTAAATCCTCATCTAATATAGATAAGAACTTGCCTTGTAACTCTTTACCCTCTCTTTGACACCAGCCTAGCTCATTATCTACAATAAATTGAGCATTATGGAATTGGTGGTCTCCTGCAGCATAAGGGTAGGGGATAAAAAAAGCGGGTAAGCCATTTGCGCAAAGCTCCCAAAGGGTACTCGCTCCTGCACGACTCACTGCTAAGTCTGCTTTTGATATAAGAGTGCTTAAATCTTTTGTAAAACCATAAAGTGCAACATCAACTTCAATTTTTTCATATTCGGCTTTAACCCGTTCATAATCTTTCTCACCCGCTTGATGGATGATTTTTATGCCCTTTTTTTGAAGCTTTTTTGCCACACTTAAAGCTAAATTATTGATGGCTTTTGCACCGTGTGAACCACCTAAAAAGATGATGTTGTCAAGTTTATCTCTCACACGCGAATTTTTGAAAAATATATCTTGAACTGGATACCCTTTTATGGGAGAGTTTTTATCATAGGCACTTATAAATCTTTTTGCATAAGGTTTTAAAAGAGCATTAAGTCTCCCTGTAACCGCATTTTGTTCATGTATAAAAAGTGGAAGAAAACGACTTAGCGTTGCAAAAGATGCAGGGGCAGCTGAGAATCCTCCAACGCTATAAGTTGCTTGGATGTTGTGCTGTTTTAAAATTTGGCGTGATTGAAAAAATGCACGAAAAATTTTCCAAAGAGCATTTATTTTGCCAAAACCTTTTTGATTGACAACACCTGCGGTTTGCAAAAAATAAACATGAGAAAAAGGGCTGTTTTTTTCAAAGTATTTTTTATCTTGACCCTTATTTGACCCTATAAATATCACCTCATGACCCTGTGAAGCAGCCGCTTCGACTAAGGCTTGAGCTATCATAAGATGCCCACCCGTTCCACCACCAGTTATACATAGTTTCATTTAATCTGCCTCACTTCATATTTGCTTTTTTAGATGCCATGAGAACCATCCCTATGCCGATGGAAGCACCCAGTATTGCAGAACCTCCATAGCTTAAAAAGGGGACACTTATCCCCTTAATAGGAGTTATCCCACTGATACCATAAGCATTTACTAAAAAAGCAAAAGCGAGTAAGAGACCAACGCCTATACTAAAAAGGTAGATACTTGCATCGTTAGAGCGGTTAGCAATTTTAAAGATTCTTTGCAAAATCCACATAAAAATAAAAACAACTGCAAGAACACCTATAAAGCCAAACTCTTCAGCTAAGCCTGCTAAAACAAAGTCGGTATGTACCTCGCTCAAAAAGCCCAGCTTAAAAGTTCCGTTTGCAAGTCCTGTTCCAAAAATACCACCATTATGGATGGCATTGAGTGAGTGGCCAATCTGGTAAGGTTCCACCTCAGTAGGAACTCTTAATCTCTCAGCTATGCTTGTTGGGAAAAGTTCAAGGACACTGTTTTGTGCTAATGCCCACCAGGATTTTATCCGAGCCATTCTATGCTCAGCAGTCAATATAAAAAATATAAAGAAGAGTGAAACAGCAGACAAAATGCTAAAGAAAAACCTAAAACTACTCCCTGCAAACATTAGTAAAAAGAGGAGAGTAAGCCCTAAAACTACCACCTGCCCTAAATCTTTTTGTCCAAAGGCGATAATAAACATAACTCCAATAAAGACAACACCATAAGGTGCAAAACGGATAAACTCCTGTTTTATCCCCATGCCGTCATGGTGCCCTAGTTTTCTTGAAAAGCTCCAAGCAAGAAAATAAACAAATCCGATTTTGAAAAACTCAACAGGTGCCAAAGAGAATCCAAACACTTTTATCCATCTTTTTGCACCACCAACGGCTTTGACTAAATACTCTGGTAAAAAAGGCATCGCTATCATTAAAACAACAGAACCAAAAAACAGAGTAAAGCCTATAGGTTTTAACCATTTGTCTGGGTCTAATTGAGCCAGCCCCCACATTATAGTTATGCTTACAATTCCAAAAGCAGCTTGCCTAGTAGCAAAGTGGAATTCACTTACTCCAAAAAGAAGCGTTGTATAAGAAGATAAAGAGTAAGCAAGAATAATGCTAATCCCGATAAGAATGGAGACTAAGGTAAAAAGTTTTCTGTCTGCCATAATGCTACTTGATTTTATTGATTTTTAATACAAATTCAACTTCGGCTTTTGATAGGTGTAGCTCTTTAGAGATGGTCTCAAGTGTAATACCTTGTTTAAATAATGAGATGATTTTTTCATCATCATTTCCGTGGATGGAGGAGGGTACAGAGATTTGCTTCACACCACTCTCAAGTGATGAGAGCCTTTCATCAACTTGTATATCGATTGATTGCATCGCCTCTTGTACATTTTGTAGCCCTAGTGATATTGGCTGGATCATGTCATATACAGTGCGTTCAACCTCTTGATAAATCTCTTCATCACTCATGTGCCTTGTAGTTGTTTTGAGGCTTTTTTGCGTTTCTTGAAGTTTTTGTTTGAGATAAAAAATCTCTCTGTTTAACTCCTCTACAACTGTTGCCACTGAGCGAATATTTTTAGTATAAAGAGAGTCTTTAGTAGTAAGGTAGTAGATAAGATAAATAATAATAGCTGCCATCGCTATCAAAACATACTCTATAATGAAAAAATCATTATTTACAAAATTAGTATTCATTGTTTCTCTTTTGCTTCACGAATAAGTACTCTTTCACGGGCAGTTAAATATGCTCCCCACTCTTTTTCATCGCGCTCATGTATCTTTGTGATTTCAGCCAAATCTTTACCGATAGCTTTAAAAAATATTGGTACATCTCTTTTTGGATGAACTGGCATCTCAATGCGACCGTAGTACTCTTTGCCCACTTCCAAAAGTTCTTTTTCTAGTTTAAAGTGCTCAAAACCGATAGAGTCAATTTGCCCTTTGTTTGTCAGGGATACACGCTTAGGCTCCTCATTTTTTAAAAACCTCTCTAATGCGTCAATTTTTCTGTGAAGTTCCACAACGAGGTTGAGTAAAACAGGATCACTCTCAGCAGTTTCACCTCTTGCTTTTGCAAGTTTTAGCCACTGGTGGATTGGATCGTCATCTGATTCGCTAAGTTGGTGGTACTCTCTCATATACAAATCATTGTCGATGCTAGCTTCACTAAAAACTAAGCTAATGGGTGCACTAACTAAACGGATGCTCATGCAAAAACCTTATCGAGAATGATGAAGATGAAAAACACTATGCCAAGGTAGCCATTAACTGTGAAAAATACACGGTCTATTTTTGTAAAATCTTTTCGTACTAAATAATGTTCATACCCAAGCATAACAGCACTAAAGAGTACCGCTATAAAAGCAAAAATTCCAAGCCCTGCAACCCAAGCAAATAATGCCCAAAAGATTACAGTAAGTCCGTGAAATATTGCAGATATAAATAGCGTAGCCTCTGCACCATAACGAGAGGGGATAGAGTGAAGATCGTTTTGTTTATCAAACTCTATATCTTGTAATGAGTAGAGCAAGTCAAAGCCCGCCACCCAAAAAATAACACCTAAGCTAAGGATAACAGACCAAGCAGGGATGCTCGCTTGAACAGCCACAACACCAGCAATAGGAGCTAGGCCAAGTGAAATTCCTAGTATGATGTGTGCTAAAGATGAAAATCTTTTAAAGTAGGAGTAGGAGCCAAGTACAAATAAAATAGGTACACTGAGTTGTAATGCAAGAGGGTTTATCATATAGGCAATAGCAACAAATACAAGAGCATTTACCACGATAAAAATCATAATACTCACCGCATCAAGTCTGCCGTCAACATTTGGACGACCAGCAGTTCTAGGGTTCTGGGCATCTATATCTCTATCTGCATATCGGTTAAGCCCCATTGCAAAGTTTCTTGCACTTACTGCAGCCAAAGCACCCATAATTAGAAGCCAAAAACCAAACCAACCATCAGCTGCGACAATCATAGCTATGAAAATAAATGGAAGGGAAAATATAGAATGCTCAAACATCACTAGTTCGTTAAAATCTTTCAGTTTTTTAATATATTGTTGCAAATTTTTACCTTAAATCATAGTTGAGACTTATTTTATCTAAAGTTGATTTAAAATGATATAATTTTGCTATGAAACAATTAGCTATTATAGGACCAACTGCATCAGGAAAGAGTGATTTGAGTTTAAAAATCGCAAAAAAAACAGATGCTTATATACTCTCCATAGACTCTCTAGGCATATATAAAGAGATAGATATCGTCTCTGCAAAGCCTTCGTTAGAAGAGAGAAGTGAGATAAAACATTTTGGTATGGATCTACTTTACCCAAATGAACACTTTAGTGTCGATATATTTATAAATCTTTACAAAGAAGTAAAAACTATATGTGAAAAAGATGAAAAAAATCTTATCATAGTTGGTGGAACATCTTTTTATTTAAAGTCCCTTATTCAAGGTTTATCGGCTCTTCCAAAAACCGATAGTAAGATTTTAAAAAAAGTTGAAATTAAATTAAATGATTTAAAAAAGTGTTATAATTTTTTATATGATATTGATAGTGAATATATGAAAAATATAAAACCAAACGATAGATATAGAATAGAAAAAATGCTTTTAATTTGTGAAGCTTCAAAAATGACCCCAAGTGAATGGTTTGATAAGAATCCACCTAAGCCAATTATAGAAAAGTTAGATATTTATAATATTGATGTAGATAGAAAAATTTTGCGAGAAAGAATTTTTAAAAGAACTGCAAAGATGCTAGATTTAGGTCTTATAGATGAGGTTTGTAGATTGGAGCAAAAATACACAAGGCTTCCGAACTCAATGGGTGCTATTGGAATAGTAGAGGTTTTAGAGTTTTTAGATGGAAAAGTTACAAAAGAGCAGATGTTAGAAAATATCTCAACCCATACCGCCCAACTTGCAAAACGGCAACAAACTTTTAACCGTACACAGTTTACAAATATAACTCATGCTCCACTTGATACATTAGAGAGTATGGAGTGGCAAACTATGGAAGATGCTGATGGCAATGTAGTGAAAAAACTGATGGTTGAATAGTTATGAAAAATTCATATATAAATCTGTATGAGAGTCTTCTAAAACAGAGCTTATTAGTTCCAGATTTGGTAACAAAAGCATCTGAAAAAGATTTGAATTTTCTCCCAAGTTTGAACAAATGGCTTCTTGAAACTGAAAAGATTATGAAAGATAATAATATCTCAAAATGTGCAGAACTAGCAGGTTTGCGAAGTCGAATTTTGGTTGCAACTTATGCAGAGGATTCTAAAAACTCTAAACGAAAACGTCAATTTTCTGTAGCCACATCCATAATAGATGAAGCTCAAGTTACAGTTTTGGGTGTTTTAGAACCAATAGAGGATCGTATAAGTGAAGCAAGAGTTGCAGTGCGTCAACTTCTTGGAGTTGCCTACCAAGCAGGGATGATAGATAAAACTTTAGATTTTAACGATATGATACAGAAGTTGTGTTTCTTGGGTCTCCTTTCATATAAAAACCAAAAAGAGTTTTGACCGCATCTGATGTTTTTATACCAGGCCATCCGTCAACTCTAATACTTACACTCTCAAAGTTATTTAGAAATTCTTGCAACTCAATAGCATATTCTTCGTAAGTGTTGCTATAGATAAATATTGGTTCTTGTAGTGTTTTGTTTATAACAATTTCATTTCTCTCTTCAAGACCTCTTATGATTACAACTGCATCGCATTATTTTGATTTTGCAGTGTCTGAGAATCTTCCAATTGGAACATGAATTGTCCTTGCACTTAATGGGTCGCCGTTATGTAAGTGTTTTGAGAAGTTTTGAGAGCTTTCCATATTGTGAATCGCTGCAACTATATACCAAGGGATATTCAGTGATAAAGCAACATTTTCATAACGGGTTTTGTTGCTAAGTATTTTATCTGTAATACTATCAACTACTTCGAAACAATTTTCGTTTATTTTACAGTTTTTATATAGATTATCATACTCTTTAGCGAGTGAATTTGAGTAGCTGATTTTTGACATCAAGCATTCCTTTGGTATAATGTTTAATATAAAAGTATATAGCTTTATGGTTGCAAAATTGTTGCATTTTATAATGTTAACAAATAAATAAATGTGTTAGGATGGTTACTTTGGAAGAAAAAAAAAGAGTTTTAATTCTTGAAGACGACTTCCCATCCGCGGTATATTTAAAAACAATTTTAGTAAAAAATAATTATGAAATTTTAGATATTGTAGATACGGGTGAGCGTGCTATTCAAATCTGTAAAATAATGAAACCAGATATAATTTTAGTAGATATTATGCTCGCTGGAAGATTAACAGGGAGTGAGGCTGCTGTTCACATCAACCACTATTCACCAGAGTCTAAAGTGATTTTTTTGACCGCTTATGCTGAGGAAGATATGATTGACTATGCGGTTATGTCTCATGCTTTTGCTTATCTTATGAAACCGTATCGTGCCAAAGAGATTCTTGCAACAATGAGGCTTGCTCTTAGTAATCATATGAGCCCTAAAAAAAGTGTTTTGATACCTCTTGCGAATGGGTTTATGTTTAACACACAAGAGCATCGACTCTATAAAGACTCAAATGAAATTCCGCTTTCTGGGAAAAAACTCAAACTCATAGAATTTTTAGTTCAAAACAAAAATTCCAGCGTTTCAAATGAACAAATATCTAATGTTTTATGGGGTGAAACTAAAAATGCTTCCACTTTACGCTCTCTTATCCATCGAGTGCGCGAAGTATTAGGGAGTGATATTATAGAAAATATAAATGGAGTAGGCTATAGACTTTATAGTGAGTAACTTTATTGTTTTATGATGGGTGCAAAAGCTTTTGTACTTACACTTACTTTCTCTCCAACTTTTAGGTTCTTCGCTTCATCTTGACTTACTACCACTTCAACGAGTTGTTGTCCTATAGAGATGATAGCTATATAAATCACATCAACTTTGATGATCTCTAAGAGTTCTCCGTTAAAAGAAAACTTTTGACTGCCACTTGTTTTTAAGAGTACATCTTTTGGGCACCCGTCGTTTATGATTTCACCTTGGTCTAGCACTATAACACGATT
>JALSLJ010000043.1 GCA_026988315.1 Sulfurimonas sp.
TGGATAGTCCAAAAAGTTCAACCTCAGGGTTGGATAATTCTACTATATCAAGCGGTTTAAAAGAAGCATTGAAAAAAGGTGTTAATTTTGCTGTATCACAATTAGGTAAAAATAACGGTTTTCTAAATAATTCATTGGTAAAAATTCCATTACCGGAAAATTTAGCAAAAACTGAAAAAATAGTAAGAAAATTTGGAGGGGATAAAATCGCTGATAACCTGATAAACTCTATGAATAGAGCCGCTTCAAAAGCTGCTCCAAAGAGTGCAGATATATTTATGAAAGCTATAGATAAAATGTCTTTGAGTGACGCTAGAAAGATTTTATCCGGCAATAAAGATGCTGCAACTCAATATTTTAAAACACATACTTCTGCTTCACTGGAAAAGATGATAGCGCCTATCGTGGATAACACCATGAAAGAAAACAGTGTCGCAAAATATTATGATATTTTTAATGACTACTATAGTAGATATGGAAAAAAATATTTACAAAACAGTAGTGTTATGTCGATCGCAAAAAGTTTTGGAGTAGATTCGTATCTGCCTAGTGAGAACTCTGAAAATCTAAATAAATATATAACCAATAAAGCTATAGACGGTTTGTTTAAGATGATTGCAAAAGAGGAGGCGGATATAAGAGCAAATCCGATTGCAAGAACAACTTCATTGCTGAAAAAAGTTTTTAACTAAGGTTTGTTTAAATAGGAATCAAAACTATATTTATGATTTGTAGAGATATTCTATTTCTCTTCTTTGTATAAAAATTTAAAATATTTTCTAACGATTTTTGGTTTATATCCTGTATATCCACCCCAAACAGCAACAGATCCGAGGCTAAGCCAAAGTGGGGCATTGATGTATGATAATCCGTAAAATATAACCAAGCTAATTCCAACTATGATAGCAAAATCCAAGATAGTATCTATAACTCTATTCATGATAAGTACCCCAATGCTTGCCAACTAGCCGCACTGCAGATACCTGCTATTATTCCGGCAATTATGTCATCTCCCATGACTCCTAGACCGCCTTTGATATCTTTGTCTATCTTTCCTATGATTGAGGGCTTCCATATGTCAAATAGTCTGAAAAAAGCAAAACTAAGAAACATTTGAGTTAGAGTAGCCGAACTTAGTGTAAAGGCGAGCCAAATGCCCACAACTTCATCTATGACTATGCTTTTATCGTCATGGCTTTTTGTCTTCGCTTCGTATTTGTTTATCTCTTTGATTGCTATGATGGTTATAAGAATTGTCAAAAGAAAAAGAGTATCTGTATGAAAAAATTGCAAAATGACAAAACCGACGATGCTAGCTAGTATGCTTCCGGCAGTTCCAGGAGCGTAAGGCGATAATCCGCTATAAAAAAAAGTTAAAAATAGTTTTTGCAAAGTTTTTCCTTATGTAAGTGAAGTTGTCTGATGCAACTTCATGAGATTTAGATAAAACTCCTCTTCACTATGATTTTCCAATAAGCCCTCATTTGGAAAAATATCATCATAAAGTGTGTTTATATTTTCAAATCTATTTGGCATGCAAGCACTTAAAAACTTAGAAGATACATCAGTCCTCATAAGAACGGCAGGTGGCAGTATCCCAACTCTGAAAAATCTTCTAAGAGCCTTTGAGTTATATTTTATGTGCTTATGCGGACCATGAGGGCAAGTGCTAGAGTTGACCAGAGTTTTACACTCTTGACAATATACAAACTTTGATACTACTTCTATGTCGATATTTAGAGATTCATACTTATTTAGTATGGATTTGATCTCATTTTTATCATAGTAGAGTCCGATGCCCGTATGGTTATTTCCCAATATAAATTTATTGCAACCAAAATTATTGGCGCATATACAGTCGAGTATAGCATCATTGTAACCAGCAAATAGATAAGTGCTTTCAAAAGGTACAACCAAGACTCTGTTTTTAGGCAGATAGTTATCTATGGCGTATTTTAGTATGTCATGTTTTACTTCATAAGTGATTTTGGTTGATTTTCTATGGTGCTTAGATAAAAAGACTATAACTAAATCACTTCTTTCAAGCGTGATTCTAAGAAGCCTCTCATGAGCTCTGTGAAAAGGTCTGGCATCCATCATGATAGCTGCCACACTTCTTGCTCCACTTGATTTTATAGCTTGTTTTATCTCTTTTTTTACATTTTTTATACCATCATAATCTACTCCGTATTTTCCGTATATAGAGTATCTTCCAAGTCTTGCCAAAAACTCTCTAGTAGCTGGATTTTGTGTGTCATAGTTACCAAATATCTGCTCTATTCTTTTTTTTCTGTCTATCTCAAAAAAGCCATCAGCTACAATTTGACCTCTGATTTCGCCATTTACAACGATATCTAAAGTTTCACCTTTTTCTATAGTTTTTATCACTTCTTGATTTTTTTTGCCAGATGGTGCTAGTATAAATGGGAAAGGAAATGGCTTTCCTTTGTAGCATCTTGTATTATCAACTTCTATAGCTTCTTCTTTGTTCATGAGTTTATCTACTGGTTTAAAGATACCCTCTTGTGCAAAAGATAGGGTAGCTAAAGCCTGAGAATCTATAACAATTTGTCTATTTTTTCTTGTTGAGTCCATATTTTTTCCTCTTTTCCCATAGGCTTTTTCTTGAAATTTCTAATTTTTT
>JALSLJ010000044.1 GCA_026988315.1 Sulfurimonas sp.
GTAACAATTTTAAATATTTTTTATGTAAAATAACAAAATTAATATTTTAAATTAATAATTTATAATAAACTATACCTAATTTGATAAAGGAAGTTGAGATGAAAATTTTAGTTTTGATTACATTGGGTATGAGCTTGTTATTTGGTGCTGTTGATATAAATACAGCTAACACTGATGAGTTAAGTTCTTTAAATGGCATTGGAAGTAAAAAAGCTAGTGCAATTATAGAGTATAGAAAAAGTAATTGCTTTGAGAGTGTTGAAGCTATCACAGATGTAAAAGGGATTGGTGAAAGTTTCCTTGAAAAAAATAGAGATAATTTAACTGCTAGTGAGTGTAAACCTAAGCCATAAATCTTTTGGGTAATCAATACAAACAGTGTAGTGCTGAAATAAAGAACAATTACTTGATTTATTTTGGATATAATTATTAAATATTTTGAAATAAAAGGGTGAGTTATGGGTGCAATAGACTACATAAAGCATTATACATATGATGACTATAAGCTTTGGAAAGGTGAATGGGAACTTTTTGAAGGTCATCCTGTTTCTATGTCTCCAGCTCCTATGATAAACCATCAGGCAATAGCTACAAAATTTATTGCGCAACTTGATCATAAACTAGACAATTGTGATAGATGTTTAGTCTTGGGAGAAGAAGATTACAAACTAAGTGATGATACTGTCCTGCGTCCTGATGTGGTTTTGATATGTGATGAACCAAATGAGGTATATATAACGAAAGCCCCAGAGATTATTATAGAAATTATTTCAAAATCTACCGCAAGAAATGATGAACAATATAAATTTTTAAAATATGAAGAGGAGAAAGTAAAATATTACATCATAGTATATCCTGATGATTTGATCGCTAAAGTATATAAACTTGTAAATGCTAAGTATGACAAACAAGGAGATTTTTCTAAAGAAATTTACAATTTTGAAGACACCTTATGTAAAGTAAGTATAGATTTTGACAAAATTTTTCAGAGATTTAGAAAATAATATTTTGAGTTATTGAAATATTTAAAGAAGATTAATAAATAATAACAATACTTTCAAGTATAATCCATTTTATGAAAACATATAAAACCCATTTTTCAGCATATATACTTTTTTTATTGTTGTTAGGTATGGATTTTCTTGTATTGCTATTTTCGTTAGAGTTAGCATTTTTCATAAGAACAAACTTTTTTGTTGATGTTTTGCCTACTTTTTTAGATGCAGATATTCAAAAATATTATTGGATTGTCGTTATTATCTTATTTATGTTTATGTTTGAAAAGATATACTTTATAAGGCATGATTTTTGGGGTGATACAAAAAGAGTTTTTAAGGGTTTGTTTTTCTCTATCTTGGCAGTTTTTACTGTCCTCACTCTTACAAAAGTATCAGATGATTACTCAAGAGCATATATAACTATATTTTTTATGATAGCAATCTTTATGGTACCTTTTTCAAAGCGTTTATTTAAAAGAGCATTATTTAATTTTGATATATTTAAGATAAGGGTAAAAGTATTAGCAAAAGGTGATCAATACGATACTCTATATGAAGAGATGCAAAAGAATTGGTACTTTGGATATAAAAACTCTAAAACTAATTATGAGATGCTTATAATAGTATCTAAAAATTTCAAGATAGATGAACTGCAAAAAATTATCAAAAAGTATGCGAATAAAACAAAAGATATATATGTTATACCATATATGGATCATTTAGATTTTTCACATACAAGTATCATTGACTACTCAAACATACGATTATCTGCAATACACATAGAGAATCGCCTCTTAAACTATAAAAATATTTTGATAAAGTGTATTTTTGAAAAAACTATAGTTCTTCTTATCTTTCCTTTTGTATTGCTCTTGCATATTTTTATTTCACTTCTCATAAAAATAGACTCTAAAGGTAGTGTCATTTTTAAGCAAAAAAGACTTGGAAAAGATTCTAAGGCATTTAGTTGCTATAAATATAGAACAATGTATGTAGATGGTGATGAGATTTTAGATAGATATTTAGCCAAACATCCACAAGAGATAAATAACCATAAGCTTTACCATAAGTTTGAAAATGACCCTAGGATAACTAGAGTTGGAAAGTTTTTAAGGCAAACATCTTTAGATGAATTTCCACAGTTTTACAACATACTTCAGGGGAAAATGAACTTAATAGGTCCAAGACCATATATGATTAGTGAGAAAGAAAAAATTGGACAATTAAATGAGGAAGTGATTTTAACTGTAAGTCCTGGCATTACAGGACTATGGCAGGTTAGTGGTAGAAATGAGCTAAGCTTTAAGCAAAGAGTTGATTTAGATACATGGTATATACAAAACTGGTCTTTATGGATGGATTTTGTAATATTTATGAAGACTATAAAAGTTGTTCTTTCTAAAGTTGGTGCTAAGTAAAGTAACAATATAAAATATAGAGCTATAGACTCTTTTAAGAGTATTGATACTAGAATGTTAACTATTAATGTTAATATAACTTATCTTTATTTTATATTTTACTATAAAGATAAGTAAAATTATCACTGTAGGATTTATTGTGAAAGAAATAATTGTATCTATAAAAAATATTTCAAGGAAAAAAGCTTTTGTTTTTATAGAGTCACCGTTTCAACTTCTTTGCGCATATGAGGCAGTGAATTTTTTTGATGTAGATTATGATTTATATGTTAGATTGAATCGCTATGAGTTAAATAATCATCAGGTGAAAAATATTATTGAAGAGCTGGGAATGAACAATGTATATTATATTGATTTACCAGTAAAAAAAGATATTTTTACAAAATTAAAAATGTTAAAATTCCTTATAAAAAACAAACTGCAAAATTATGATTACTACATTTTAGGTGATTATCTATCAAATCTTATGAAACAATTTGTAAAAATAAACTCGAATGATAAAATAATCTTATTAGATGATGGTGTTGCGACTTATAAGATTCAAAGAGAGTTAAAAGAGATACCCCTTCCACTCACACTATTTAGTATGTTTAAAATAGAAAACTTTAATAATCAAAAAATATATGTTAATAAATTTGAAAACTTGAAAAAATTATATCCTACCGTAGATAGATCACATGATATATTTATAGGAGCACAATTAGTTGATTTAGATATTTTATCATTAAGTGCATATATAGATATAGTGAAACTAGCAATTAACAACTCTAAAGAAAATAAAGTTATATATTTTCCTCATAGAAGAACATCCAAAGAAGTACTAAAAGAGCTCTCAGCTATAGAAAATCTTGAAATAGCCTTCCCTGATACGGCTATAGAGTTTTATCTTTTAAAAGCTGGTATAAAACCTAAAAATATTTATTCTATTCTATCGACCGCACTTTTTTCTTTATCGATAATCTTTGAAGAGGCTAATGTTATTGCGTATAAGCCTGAGTTCAATAAAAATGAGAGGGAAGAAGATATTGAAAAACTTTATGAGATGATAGCTCATGATAAGAACCCGATAAATCTTATTTCGTTGGATGAAGATTCATAAATGTTGAAAGTATTTTCTAAAAATATAATGATATATGGGATGACTAATGTTGTTAAATCATTAGTTCCATTGTTAATGCTACCAATACTTACTATGCATTTAACTGCACAAGAGTTCGGTTTACTCTCACTTATTGAAACATCAATTTTATTTTTAACACCTTTTATCCTTTTAAATATCAATGCAGCCATAAAAGTGGAATATTTTAAACTAGAAAAAAAAGAGCTCTCTTTTTATATCACAAATGCATTGTTGCTTTGTATCTTTTCATTTATTTTATTTTATATATTATTTTTTATCTTTAAAGAGAGTATCGCCAATATATTTGATATTGAACAAGATATAGTGCTGTTGTTAGTTGTGTTTTCATTTTTAAGGGTTGTAAATAGTGTAATACTTGGTCTATTTCAAGTAAGTGAACAGGTAAATAAATTTGCTATCTTCACGCTAGCTCAAACAATATTAGACTTTTCTCTTTCTTATATATTTGTAGTATTTTTTGCTGCTGGTTACTTAGGAAGATTAGATGGGGTCTATATATCTTTTTTTATATTTTCTATTGTAGGTGTTTATCTACTTTTTAAGATGAATTATATTGGTAGAATTTCATTTAGCTATACTAAAGATATATTGAAATTTGGACTACCATTGATTCCACATGCTGTAGGTGCTACAGTAATAGCGATGTCAGATAGGTTTTTTATATCTTATTTTATTGGGAATACAGATGTGGGGCTATATACTGTAGCGTACCAATTATCAGCACTTATGTTACTTGTATCAATGTCGGTAAATCAAGCATGGACACCAATCTTATTTAGAATGCTAAAAACTAAAGAGATAGATAAAGTTTTCATATATACAATAAGCTTATTTATATTTTTTATTTTAAGTGCTATTGTTATATATTTATCTAAAGATTTACTATTTAATATATTTGTTGATGATGATTATATTCAAGCTAAAAGTTATTTCTTCTATCTACTCTTAGGTTTTACTTTTCAATCATTCTATTTTTTAGTTACAAATATTTTATTTTTTGAGAAAAAGACAGCATTGTTAGCAAAAATTACTGTTTTTGGTGCCTTGTTGAATATAGCTCTAAACTATGTTCTAATACAATTATATGGAACAATTGGTGTAGCATACGCTACAGCAATAACATGGCTTGTTTTTTTTGTTTTTGTGCTGTTTATAGATATGGATATAATTAAAAAGAGGTATATAAAATGAGAAAAATTATAAAAAAAATTATAACTTTTTTCTTTACAACTCTAGCTTGTAGGGTGATTGGTACTTATAAAGATAAACCAGTTGTCAATTTTTACACTAGATTTACAAAATACACACATCTAGGTAAAAATTGCAACTTTAATGGACTAATAATTAGAGGAAATGGAGAAATCATCATAGGTGATAATTTTCATTCTGGTAAAGAGTGTTTATTTATTAATTCATATCATAAATATGACTCTGCAAATGCTATACCATATGACACAAAGATTAAGGTAGATAAAAATATTATAGTAAAAGATAATGTTTGGATAGGGGATAGGGTTTTGATTTTGGGTGGAGTAACCTTGGGTGAGGGTTCTATCATTCAAGCTGGTTCTGTTGTCGTAAAAGATATACCACCTTTTGCTATTGCAGGTGGAAATCCAGCTCAAGTTTTTAAATATAGAGATATTAATAATTATAGTTTATTAAAAGATAAAGGTTTATTTTGTTAGTTGGTAAGTTTTAATGGTCTCAATTATAACACCCTCATATAATTCTTCAAAATTTATAGCCAAATGTATAGAATCAGTTCTATCTCAAACCTATAAAAATTGGGAGATGATTGTTGTTGATGATAGGTCACCTGATAATTCTAATGAGATAATTCAAAGCTATATCAAAAAAGATTCTAGGATTAGGCTTATTGAACTTGAGAAAAATTCTGGACCAGCTGTGGCTAGAAACAGAGCTATAAAAGAGTCAAAAGGGCGTTATATTGCATTTTTAGATTCTGATGATGTTTGGATGGAAGAAAAACTGCAAATTCAGCTCTCATTTATGCAAGAAAATGATTTAGCTTTAACATATAGCTCTTATAATTTAATCGATGAAGAGGATAATGGTTTAGGTGAGTTTATCACAAAAGAGCGAGTTACTTATAGTGATTTACTTAAGACAAATAGTATTGGATGTTTAACAGCTATCTATGATACTCAAAAGATTGGAAAAATATTTATGCCAGATATTCGCCAAAAGCAAGACTATGGTTTATGGCTTCAAATCTTAAAAGATATAAAAACAACCAAGGGCATCTTAGAGCCTTTGGCAATTTACAGAATCAGAAAAAAATCAGTTTCTAGCAACAAGCTAAAAGCGGCAAGGTATCTTTGGAAGATTTTTAGGGATGTTGAAAAACTCAATATTTTTAAATCCATATATTACTTTTGTTTTTACATTTATCATGGGGTGAAAAAATACAAATGATATATATATTTTTATTTCTTTTATCGTTACTCTCGACATATCTCATCAAAAATATAGCTATTAAAAACTCCTTAGTTGACATCCCTAATGAGAGAAGTTCCCATAGCATCCCGACACCTCATGGTGGAGGTATCGCTATTGCTTTGACTTGGTTTGTTGGCATTACATATCTTTATTTTACAGATGATATAAATAGCTCATTATATTTTGCTCTTGTTGTTGGAGTGATTATCTCTGTTGTATCCTACTTCGATGATTTGTATGACCTCAGTGCCAAAGTAAGATTATTTGCTCAAGCATTGGTAGCTATTTTAGGATTGTATTTCTTAGGTGGCTTAGAAAAAATAGACTTAGTAGTTTTTAGCATCGAAAATCAAATACTCACAAATATTTTAGGTTTTTTAATTATAGTATGGTTCATAAATTTATATAACTTTTTAGATGGCATTGATGGTTATGCAGGAAGTGAAGCGATATTTTTAGCTTTGGCTGGATTTTTACTTTTTAGCGGAACTCACTTTTTAGTTTTGATTGTAGCAGTTGCTGGATTTTTAGTTTTTAATTGGCATAAGGCGAAAATATTTATGGGAGATGTGGGTAGTACACTTCTTGGGTATAATGTCGCAATTTTTACCATATACTACCAAAATGAGGGAACATCATTACTTGTTTGGCTGGTTTTATTTGGTCTTTTTTTCTTTGATGCAAGTATAACACTCTTTAGAAGGTTTAAAAATGGTGAAAAGTTGACTCAGGCACATAAAAAACATGCGTATCAAAGGTTAACACAGATAGGGTTTTCTCATGATAAAGTAGCGCTATTTTTGATATTTGTAAACATTATATTATTTTTGATTGTTTATTATATAGAAAATCTATTGGTGGCATTTTTTATCTCAATGTTGCTTTTGTATGCAATTGTAAAATTCATAGATTATAAAAAGGCTTTTTAGTGTTTCAAATAGATAAACGACTTCTTAATTTTTTAGTGATAATTACTCTAACAACGGTAACTTTTTGGTGGACATTTTTCATTTTTCATTTGCCATTTGATATAAATATAGTTGTAACAGTTATCGCTTTTCGTATTGTAGCTTCAGTTTTAATATTTAAAGATTTTTCTCTAAGTTGGTCAAAGGTTTCTCAAAAAACATTTTTGTTAAAAAGTATAGTGTATATTGGTGCTTTTTTCGCATATATGCCATTCTTTTACACAGAGATTAGAATCCATTTCATGGCATCTGAACTATTTTTATACCTCTTTAGTATTAACTTCATGATGTATCTTTATTATTATGTTATGAATAGAAGTACAATTAAAAAAACAAAATCAGTAGTTATTTATGGTGCTGGAAAAGCAGGTTTAAAAATAGAAAGTGAATTTGCTAATTCCATCTATAAGGTAAAATACTTTGTCGATGATGCAGTGTCTGTTCAAAATCGCTCTATCGATTCCATCGAAGTTATATCTAGCAAAGTATTAAAACAAAAACTTTCAGATACTAAGTTGGATTTACTTGTTATAGCTATAGCGTCGATTAAAAAAGATAAAATAAAAGAGGTATATGAAACCTTAGGGGCATATTTTAATGAGATAAAAGTTCTTCCTTCTGCTGAGAATATTTTGCAAAGCAAAGACTTTTCTAGGCAGCTAAAAGATATAAGTGTTGAAGATTTACTAGCAAGGTATCCAAAAGATTTAGATAAAGAAAAAATAAGCTCATTTGTAAATGGTAAAACTATTTTAGTAACTGGTGCTGGTGGGAGTATCGGTAGTGAAATCTGTAAGCAGTGTGAAAAATTTGGCGCTAAAAAACTTATACTTTTAGACAATAGCGAATATAACCTTTATAAAATTGGTGAAGAGATACAAGAGGCGCAAACAGTTGTAGCTATGAAAAATGTAGTAGATAGAGATTTATTAGGGGAACTCTTTAGAGAGCATCAGCCTCAAATAGTTATCCATGCCGCTGCATATAAACATGTGCCTCTTGTTGAATCAAACATATATGAAGGTATTGTAAATAATGTTGTAGGAACTAAAAATGTTATCGACTTATCTATTAAGTATGGAGTTGAAAAGTTTGTAATGATCTCTACAGATAAGGCTGTAAGACCTACAAATGTTATGGGAGCAACGAAAAGGATATGTGAACTATATGCGCAAAATTCCAATGGAAAGGGTACAGATATAGTGGTCGTAAGATTTGGGAATGTTCTTGATAGCAGTGGAAGCGTAATCCCTAAGTTTAAAGAACAATTACTCAATAAGCAAAATCTCACAGTTACACATCCAGATATCACAAGGTATTTTATGCTTATCCCTGAGGCCTGTGAACTTGTTTTACAAGCTGGTGCTATCGGGAGTGGAGGGGAGATATTTATCCTCGATATGGGTGAACCTATCAAGATAGTTGATTTAGCAACAAAGATGATAGAGTTAAATGGTGATGACACTATTGAGGTAGAGTTTATTGGTCTTCGCCCTGGTGAGAAGCTTTATGAAGAGCTGCTCATTAACGAGAGTGATGCTACAACTGATTATAAGTCTATAACAGTTGCAAAAAGAACAGAGTATAATATAGATACTCTCAATGAAGATATACAAGAGCTACTAAAAACTAAAGAGAAATTAGCTAAATTAAAAATGATAGTTCCTGAATTTAATCATCAAAAAAATATTTGATTAATCTAAAATATCGTGGAGTTTATTTCCATCTTCCATAGTCTTATTTACTGCTTCCCACTCTTCATCATTGATACTTTGTTTTAATGAGGTGAGCTCTTCTTCAAAAAGTTCTATCGCTTCTATTAGGTTCTTTTTGTTTTGTCTAAAAATATCTTCCCACATATTTGGAGAGCTTTTTGCTAACCTACTCATAGAACGAAAACCACCAGCTGCAAGTGCTAAAATATTGTCTTTATTTTCTTGCTTCATCACTGTATTTGCGATGGAGTAAGAGATAGCATGGGGCATATGCGATATAAAAGCTGCATGGCGATCATGTTCATGTGACTTCATAAAGTATTTGTTCATTTTTAGCGCTTTAAATATTTTTCTAGCCACTTTTTGTTGCAATTCACCACTATCTTCTAGGTCACACAATACAACGGCCTTGTTGGTGTAGAGCTCTTCAACGGCAGCATGGGGTCCGAAGTTTTCTGTTCCTGTCATTGGGTGTGAAGCAACGAAGTTTTTTCTTATTGAGGATGGAACACTTGTAACTATTTTCTCTTTAGTGCTGCCTAAATCGATGATAGTTGCATGTTCATCAATATCTGTTAAATTATTTAAAGCAGATATAACCCCATCTACTGGTATAGCTAGAAAAATTACATCATATTTTTTTACATCTTCAAACTCTATGATTTTCTCAACAAGTTCTAATTGTATAGCATCTCGCTGATGCTGTTTGTTATGGTCACTACCAACAACACTCTTTACAAAATCCAATTTTTTCAGACTAAGTGCCAAAGAGCCACCCATGAGACCTAATCCTACAATAGCAATATTCATATATTTTCTTTAGTTTTAAATTAATTACCAAATTATACAAAGTTAACATGATATTAACCTCATACTAGGTAAAATCTCTTCTTATTTTACAAACTGGAATATTGATGAGAATTTTTTTAGCAATAATGCTAACCCTACTAACAGTAAACTCCTTTGCTTATACAATAAAAGAGATTAATTATAATGGAATGGTGCATATTTCAGAGTCAGTTGCACTGAGAATGCTTGATTTTGAAGTTGGTGACACTATTGATAAAAAGGTGATTGATGACTCGATTAAGACCTATTTTAATCAAGGTTATTTTAATGATGCATGGGCAGAGATTAAAGATGGTAATTTAACATTTTATTTTAAAGAGAAGCCAATTATCTCTAAAGTAGAACTCAAAGGCTGGAAAGAGAATGATAAAGAGATAAAAGATAGTGTTATAGCAATTAAAAAAGGTTCTTTATATAATATAAAAAAGATAGAAGCTGCTAAGAGAAGAATTATTGATGCTATAAGCCAAGATGGAAAGATTGATAGTGTTGTTGAGATAGAAGAGGAGTATCTTGATAACGGAAGTGTTAAAATAATATTTATAGTCAACGAGGGTGAAACAATAGTTATTGAGAAGCTGGAGTATAATGGTGCTTTAAGTTTAGACAGTGAGCTGTTTGAAGATATGATTGCCAATAAAGAACACGAATTTATGGGCTGGTTGTGGGGACGAAATGATGGTGAGATGAGTCTTTTAGATTTAGAATATGATCCCCTTAGAATACGAGATATATATATGCAACATGGTTATTTGGATGCAAAGGTACATGAACCTTTTGTTCGTGTGAACTTTGACCACTATTCAGCACATATGAGTTACCAGATTGAAGAGGGTGATGTATATACTATAGATAAAATTTCAATAAGTCAATCAAAAAATGTTATTGATGAAGAGTTGATTAGAGAAGTTATCAGTTTAGAAGATAACAAAGCCTTTAATATTGAAAAGTTTAGAAATGATGCACAAAAAATAAAAACGCTTATCTCTGATTTAAGTTATGCCTTTGTTCAGGTTATTCCTGATTTGAAAAAAAACAAAGAAAAGAAAACGGTTGAGGTTGTATTTAAAATTATTCCAGGTGAAAAAGTAAGAATTAGAAATGTGCTTATATCTGGAAACAGTAGAACACTTGATAGAATCATCCGCAGAGAGCTTTATTTAGGCGCAGGTGATATGTACTCAGCAACAGATTTAAGAGATTCTCGTAACGCTTTAGGTCGGCTTGGCTTTTTTGAGGGAAATACTATAGAGGAAAAGCGTATCGACAATGCAAATATTGACCTGATTGTGAAAGTAAAAGAAACACCAACAGGAAATATCCAGCTTGGTGGTGGATATGGAAGTTATGGTGGCTTTTTACTTAATCTAGCAGTTAACGATAGAAATATTTGGGGTTCAGGGATAAATGTAGGTGTAAAAGCTGAAAAATCAGAGATGACAAGAAACTACTCTTTTAATATCTCAAATCCTAGACTTAACGATAGTGACTTTAGCGGTAATTTTTCGATTTATCAATCTATGTACGCATATAACGACTATAGTGTATTTACAGATGGTGTGAGAGTTGGTATTGGTCATAGATTTTCAAGATTTATAAGTGGTTATCTTAGTTACGGCTATTCTAGTAATAGTTACGAAGTGGATGATGAAGCGACTATTGATACATATAGATTTGAAGATTATTCAAAAAGTTCAATCACCATCAGTTCAAATTTTGATAATACAGATGACTATTATCTTCCTCGTCAAGGTTTCACTATCAACCAAAGTTTTGAAAAATCAGGCTTAGGTGCAAATGCAAACTTTTTTAAAAGTAGAACAAAATTTGCAAAATACTTTGGTTTGAAAGACTACTTAGGTTTTGACGCTATTTTTAGATATAAAGCAAGATTGTATTTTGTTGCAAACACAGGATTTTTACCGATAGCAGATAGGTTTTATATGGGTGGAATAGGTAGTGTTAGAGGCTATGAATCTTACTCTTTATCTCCAATTATTACTGAGATTAGCTCTACAGGTACAGAGTATAACAGACGAGTTGGCGCCCAACAAACATTCTCAAATAATTTTGAATTGAGTTTGCCTCTTATCCCAAAAGCAAAGATGCGTCTTGTGACATATGTGGACTGGGGATTTATAGGGGATAATTCTTTAAATGAGATCTCTCGTGGTGGATATGGAGCAGGTTTAGAGTGGTTCTCCCCTGTTGGACCGATACAATTAATGTTCTCAAGACCATTAGCACAAGAAACGGGTGATAAGATTTCTACCTTTGAATTTACAATGGGACAAAGATTTTAAAAAGTTACTTTAAAATCTTTGATACCTATGAGTTTCTTTACAGCATCTCTACTGAGATAAAGAGTTTTTTTAGAACTAACAGATAACTCTCCATTTTTAAAGTTAATATCAAAATCAATATTTCTCGGTCTATGACTCAGTAGAGCAATACTGAGTGAAAGTATGTAGCTTAAAATTTCAATCTCTTTCACACAAGGAAGTAAAAGGGCGTACTTGTCTATATGACTTGATGATGGTAGTTTTCTTTTAGCATACTTTACTAGAGTTGCAATTAGCGTTATCTGCTCATGTGTAAACCCATATTCTAAAGCACTTCGTACAAGATAGTAGCTATGTTTATTTTTAGAGTAGAAATGGATGTTGTTTCCAATTGGATATAATTTTGCTGCAATTGCTAGCTCATATCTATAGGAGAGATCTAAATCAAAATAATCATATGTTAAATCAAAGATTTTTTTACTCAGTTGATTGAGTTGATTTGAGTAAGATGAGTCTTGTATATGCGCATCTAATAGATACCTAACTGAAGTGTTATAATTATGTGGAAACTTATCTTTAGAGCCTCTTAGGAGGTCTGCTAGATAGACTCCCTCTCTAACCCCAACACCACTTGCAATGAGCTTACCTACATCCACTTTTTGTAATATGCGCTCTAATATTAATGCCCCTGGTTTTATAACATCAAGTCTATCTTGTTTTATACCAAGTTCTTTAAGTTTTAAATCATCTGCTAGTAATATTTTATTTATAAATTCTTTAAATTCTAAGCCACTACACTCAAAACCGTGTATTTTATTTAAAGGGTAGTTTTTATTCTCCATAATAGCTGTCGAAATTGCTCTAAATGTCCCTCCGATTCCAATTATAGTTGATGCTTGTAGATGATCAAGTTCTTCGAGTTTAGAGTCTATATATATAATAGCTTCATCTATTTTACCCTCATCAAAGAAAAGCTCTTTGAGTCTTACGGTTCCAAGTTTAAGAGAAATTGTGTTTATTACATTTTTTTTATTGATGATAGAGAATTCTGTTGAACCGCCGCCAATGTCAAGTGTTAGTGCTTTTTTTTGCTCACACAGTAAATTGGCACATGCAATACCACCAAGATAGGCTTCTTTTGGACCATCTATTATTTTTATATTGAGCTTTAGTTTTTCTTTGACTTTGTGTAAAAATTCATTTTTATTTGGAGCATCTCTAAGTGCAGAGGTTGCAACACAAAGTGTTTTTCTTGCACTAAAGGAGTTTGCTATGCTTAGAAAGTCACGCAAAGCATTGAATGTTCTTTGCATCGGAATCTCTTGAAGATTGCCATCGTTTTGGTAGGCATGTTCAGATAGCCTTACTTTGCTTTTTGCTTCATGGAGTAGATGGAATGCAAAACGAGATGTTTTCTCATAGATGACCATTCTAATAGAGTTAGAACCTATATCTATGATCGCTACTCGCTTTGCCAAACTTTACTCTTCTGCTTCTAAGTTTTTACGCTTAAATTGAAGCTCCGCTATTGATTCAACATTATCTTTATCTGGAACGATACAATCAACAGGACATACTGAGATACATGCTGGCTCATCATAAACACTTACACACTCTGTACAGCGATCTGGATCAATAAAGTAGATTGGGTCTCCCTCTTCTATCGCTGTTGTCGGACACTCTTCACGACATGCATCACATGCTATGCATTCATCATTTATTATTAAAGCCATTAAAAAACCCTATATTATTATTTTTCTTTTTTGAAGATTATTTCTCTTAAATTATGCGTATTCGATTTATATCAAAATAAAGCTTTAGTATTTTTTAAATGAGAGTATTTACCCATTTATTAAGAAATACAAAGACTATTTTCTAGGTAAAATACAAGAGAGTTTCGAGTTTAATTGAAGTGAAGCAATTGTGCCACTAATACCATCTTTTCTATTTTTAAGTTTAATTTTTGCACCTAGTGCATCTGCAGCACTTTTAGCTAAAAATAAACCAAGTCCAACGCCTGATTTGTTCCCTTGTCTTTTAAAGGGTGCAAAGAGATCTATACTATCATCAATCCCACATCCCTCATCAATAACTTCAATAAGTAATCCAATATCATCTTGAGAACTTTTTAAAGTTACACTTTTGTCTTGAGGTGTAAATTTTAAAGCATTTTGCAAAAAATTTTGTATGATTTGATTTAGCAGACTAACTTGTAAAGTGGCCATAAAGGCATTTGGCTCAAGATCTATAAGAAGTTTTTTATTTTCATTTTCTGCTAAAAGTTTAAAATCATCAGCTTTTTGTTTAAGGATTGCAATGACATCAACTTGTGCAGATTTTTCAAGTTGTGCCCCCTCTTGGCGACCAACATTGAGTATATTTGAGACAATAATATTCATCTCATCAATAGTCTTATTGGTGATTTTTAGAGCTTCTATATACTCTTCAGGTGTTCTCCTTTTAATAAGTGTTACTTGGTTTTTTAGTTTTATAACTGCTAAAGGAGTTTTAAGTTCATGAGCAGTCCCGATAAAGAGTTCTTTTTGATATTTTACAAAGTTTTGAATCCTTGCAATGAGGTGGTTGATGGTAAGACCCAGTGGCTCAAACTCCTCAGGGAGTTCCTCTGTCTTTATGGGTCTAATAAGATTCTCGTTCATATTAGAGAGTTTGGTACTTAATGTCTTTACAGGACTTACTAGCATTTTAGATAAAGCAATAGCATATATTATAACAAGTAAAAATCCAGCAATATTTATCATAAATATATAATGCAAAATCTTATCTAAAAGTATTTTTGTTTGTGTTATATCTTTTGTTACTTTTAGGTAGCTTAAGTCATCAAGGTTATAGGGGTATAGAAGTGTTAAATAGGTGTGCCTTTTATGAGTTGTTTCATATAAGTCAATATTAGAATGTTTTTTTTGCAAAAATATAACTTCAATGTCAAGGTTGAGAAAAATGTCGGTTGCCCCTGTATCTCTTTGAGCAATTGATTTATTGTTTGCGATGTTTTGTGCATGTTGGAGTAACTCCAAACGCTTATCATCATAGATGGAATTTTCTATGTAAAAATATAAAATACTTGAAAATATAAATATTAACGAAGCCGAAGCGATTATAAGTTGGAATAGGAAATTTCTTCTAATACTTCTTTTTGAGAACATTTTTTTACCTTAATAATAATTATTGCAATTATAACTAGATAAATATAAAAATATAAAAAAATTTGAAAGTTTCAGCCCTTTGAAGGGCTGGAAGGAGAGTGTTAGTTTATCTCTTTAGGAAAACAAAATCTATAGCCACGACGACGAACAGTCTCGATAGTTGTAATTCCTAATGGCTTATCCATTTTTTGTCTAATTTGATTGATTGCAACTTCAATAACATTTGGAGTCACTAACTCTGGTTCTTCCCAGATTGCGTCAAGAAGTTGCTCTTTAGAAACGATTTGATCACGGTGGCGAGCTAAGTGAGTAAGCACTTCAAAAGGTTTCCCTTTAAGTTCAATCTCATTTTCTTTGTAAGTGATTTTTTCCTCTTCAGGGTTGATAGTCAAATCTTCAATCTCAATGATGTTGGTGCCACCAAAACGAAGGCGAGCTTCAATACGAGCAATTAAAACATCAAAATCAAATGGTTTGCGGATATAATCATCAGCACCAGCTCTAAGAGCTTCAATTTCACTTTCATTATCATCTCTTGCTGATAAAACAACTACAACTGTTTTAGGGGTATTTGCTTTAATATCACCAATAATATCGATACTGTTTCCATCTGGAAGCATCCAGTCCATAAGAACTAAATCGTAATTACGAATATCTAAGTAATACTCACCATCTTTAAGAGTCTCAACAACATCACTTTGGTAACCAAACTCTTTTAGTCCCTCTGCTAGCATTTTATTTAATGTAACTTCATCTTCTATAATTAGAATACGCATTCATTTTCCTATAAGTTAAATATTTGTGGAATGATAGCATAATTTTAGGTTACTTTAAAGTTTTTTTTATTTTTTTTTAAAAAAAAATTAACTTTGGATTAAGATTGGAAACGATGAAAAGTGCTAACACTCACCTTGCAATCGGACAATATTGATGGTTTAGTGATTTTTAAGTCTAGTGTGTTTATTAGCGGAAATTTATTTATCAGAGTTTTAGGTAAACTCTCTAGTGCATTTTCAATAAGTAAAAATTTACTCTTAATCATATGAGATTTTATTGTATTGGTTACATCCACATAGTTAATATATTTATCTTTATATTTATAATCTATATGAAGATTTATTATCACATCTTGAGGTGTTACTCTTTCAAAATCTAAAATGCCAATAATGCATTGAAATTTTAGATCTTCTATTTGAATAATCATTGAAGAGTCCTTTGTTTTGTTTATACTATGCGTTTTTCTTCACCTTTGAAAACGCGTATTATATTTGGCACATGTTTGTAAAATAAAATAAATGCTATCAGTAAAAGTGGGGCGTGAGGCATCTCTGGATGGAGAATGAAGCTAGCGATTACTAGTGCACTAAGCCCTGTTAATGAAGATATAGAAGATATTCGTATTGTCTTTGCCGCAATGAACCATACCACTAATGCAATTATCGTTTCAATTGGAAGCATAAACATAGTTACACCCATCCCTGTTGCAATCCCCTTTCCACCCTCAAAACCAAGATAAGGACTGTAACAATGTCCAATTACAGCTAAAACCGCTATCCCCCAAAGTGTCGCTTCACTGAGTCCCACTAAATAAGCAAGAGCTAATATTAAGATACCTTTAAGAGCATCCATCACTAAAGTTGCTGCACCTAGTTTTTTTGCTAGTGCTGGATCACTCTCTTTTACAACTCTAAGAACATTTGTAGCCCCTATACTTCCTGAGCCACTCGCCTTTACATCAACACCAGCAAATTGTTTAGCTATTAAAAGGCCAAATGGTATCCCTCCAACTAAATAGGCTAGGATAAAAAACTGAACATTTGTGTTAAATAAAAATTCCATATATAAGTACCTTGATAAAATATTGGTGACATTCTACTTTATATATGTTAATAAGCAGATAAATTTTTAAATGGTTACAATTTTGTAATCCCCAAAATAGATATTTGGAGGTTTATTATAGAAAATTCGAAAACAATGGAGTTGAAAATATATAAAAGATGATTTATTAGCCTTTTTAGGTGTTTCTGGCTTCAAAAAAAGATGAAATTTTATGAATTTGGAGGTATGATGATTGTTATGGAATTATTTGGGTTTTAGTAAGGGGCATAACAAGTTATTATTTTTCGATATAATTACGAAATTATCAGAATGAGGACAAATTTTGCAATTTACGAACGAAGAATTAAAAGAAAAAATAAATATATTAAAAGATAAGTTA
>JALSLJ010000045.1 GCA_026988315.1 Sulfurimonas sp.
TATATATCTAAATATTGAATAAAATCTGTTTCAATTCCTGAACCAAAGTTAGCGTTACAATCATCACATTCTTCATTTAAAACAAGTAATTTATTCCCTAATGCTTCAGAAATCGAATGAGCTTTTAATCTAAAAGTAACTCCATCTTTTGTATTTTTACCACAGAACCGACAAACTCTTTTTTTTCTATCACTCTCTCCAATATTTTTTTTAATTGAAGTGTCAAAAACTGATATATCATAATTATCCAATAAATTTCCAAATAATTCTTTTTCAGACTTGTATCTTTCTTCAAAGATTTTTGCTCTTTCTTGGTCATCATTAGATTGATTATAAACTCTAATTAAATTTCCAATAAAAAGAATTTCTTCATTTGTATGATTATCTTTTAAATCTATCCAAAAAAACTCATTATCTTCTATTAAGTCTAAAGTTTTTTGAAATTTATTTAGTATAGGTGATTGTTCTTTATATTTTTCCACATAATTTTTGTATTTTTTTCTAATCTCCCTACTCATCTGGATAGGTGTGTGCCAAGTATAAATTTATCGTCTTGTTTTTTTAAAAAAACAGATAAAAGTTCAACATAATTATCAAATGCAACTTGTGAATCATTTTCAATTGCTAATTCAAAATCTTTATTTAATGAATATGTATAAAACTAATTTTTTCATGAAATTTCCTCCACCAACATATTCATCACCAACCTAATAATAATATCCTTCTGTTCAGGTGCAGAGGTAGCAACCAACAGAGCCAATGATGCCAAGGCATTGACATTTCGACTCACATCAGATATATTACCCTTACAAACGTTCCCAGCTACTGACAAGACTCCAAGGGAGGCTTCTAAAGTGTAAACTTTAGATAGGTAGATTGGGTCACTTTTCATAATGACTTACCTCTCTGTCTTTTGTCATCACATCTTCATTTAAAATGTATTGTTTTATCTTTTCATAATACGTATCATCATGATGCTCATACTTTACTCGTTCCACAGCTCCAGCTGTGGAATGCATATCGGTACAAAAACTCACCATATTCTCTCTACTTCTAGCAATCCATCAATACCTTGATAATCTCTAGCACTAGAGTACCTCCAATGTTCAGCCTCATCAATATAACCTCTCTTTACAGGGTTTTGATGGATATAGTTGATCTTCTCAAACATCATCTTCTCACTCTGTATAAGTTTCGGATGAAACCCCTCTTCCCATACTTGATAACTGTTTTCTTTTCTGTGTGCTTTTTTATGAAATGCAAATTGTTTCAGTAGAGTCGTTGCATTATTTTTTTCTAGTAATTTTAACAATTCATACGCAGTGTATGATTTAAACTTCTGCATCGTTTTACTAATATCATCACTACTTGCTACAAGGTGCAGATGGTTTTCTAGTATAACATAAGAGAAGATAAGCATATTATCACTTTTTTGTAGATAGGCTAATGAGTTCAAAATGATTTGTACACTCTCTTGGTTTGTAAATATAGGTAGCCAGTGCAATACTGTACATGTCAAAAAATAAGGATGTGTTGGTTCATATATTTTATATCTACTTCGTCCCATATTTTAGTATAGCATTTTATGGGTTATATGAGGTTTGTTTTGTAGTTTGGAGTCTGATATGCATTCCACAGCTGGAGCTGTGGAACGAGAAAACCTCTCGTTTGCCCTCTTTTTGAACTGTCTGGAATTTCCGGATAGTTGAATTCTCTTCGAGTTCTCCTTCTTTGTAAATATTTTTTATGTGTTCGTTTATGGTCTTAATGCTCTTGTCAAACAACTCTGCCATCTGCTTTTGACTTAACCAAACAGTCTCATTTTCAACTGTTGCACTAAGTGCAAGTGTTCCATCTTCATAAATCACAATATCACTCATAACAAATCCTCTATACTCTCAGGCATCTCTTCTCTCTCTTTACAAACCCCCTCAAAATCCCCCAAACACTCCAAAACCAAAGCCAACTTCAAAAGTGATTGCAAAGAGATCTCGCCACACGATTCAAAGCGTTTAAGAGAGCCCAAGCTGACACCACTTTTAATAGAGAGTTCTTCTTGTGTTAGTTTCAAAGCTTTTCGTTTGGCTCTAAATTTTGTTTTTAATTCATCTTGTATCTCAGATGGCGTTTTAGGTAAAAAAGACAACATATACTATAAAATCTCACTTTTTTATTTATAATATCTAAAATATTAACTATTGTCAATCTATTAATAGATTTGAATTTACCCAAAATAGATGCATAAAGGTCATTATTCTCTTCAAACATACTTTTAAGATAAACATATTAGAATGTAAAGAAAAATTGTAGGTCAGGTTGCCCTCATCCCGACATATAATTGAATAAACTAAAGGCAATACTAAATAATATGAAAACCCTCTACCACGGCGGACAAAAATCAGGCAAAAGCCACTTAGCAGAACAAAAGGCACTTAGCATAGCAGGCGATGCACAACCCTACTACATCGCTACCTATGACAACAGTTATGGGGATGAGGAGATGCAGGTGCGTATAGGGAAGCATCAAGCACAAAGAGAAGAAAACTTCATTACCATAGAAGAGCCTAGAGAGTTGGATGCTGTGGTACATGATGGCAATACCTACCTCATAGACTGTATGAGTA
>JALSLJ010000046.1 GCA_026988315.1 Sulfurimonas sp.
AATTTTTACAACAAAGACTTGAAGAAATAGTTAGCCAATTTGATAGTTCTATTTTAATATATGCTTATAAACAAATAGAGTACATAGAGGGGAAAAGAGAGACTGATAAAAACCAAATGGAATTCGATGTTAAAAAATATATTGCATTTGATATTCATGAAAGACATAATGATGAGAGGTTAGAAGTCTCTGAATTAGCAGTTTCTGCTAAACATATCTTGCATAGTATTTTAAAAGTTAATCCACAAGGTCATAAAAATATAGTTGATTCTGATTGGTATGAGTTGATGGCATTTTCAAAAATAATAAATGAAACAATACAGAGAAGTGAGCAGTTACACTATAACCTTTCCGAGATGGGTATAGATATTACACATTCTTATGAGTTAATTGATATAGATAAATATACAGTAGTAGATTTTAATAAGCACTATGAACAGGTTACTGATTCTCAAATTTTTTTAGCTAAAAATATATTAGAAAATAAAAGTTCTAAAGATGACTTATCTATAGCTTCATCTCCTTTTGACAAAAAATTAAATATTGCATGGAAAGAAGAATATGGATTTTTTTTAGAGGATATGATAAAAATAATGATGGCTTTAGGACAATATACTATTAATAATGATTCCGATTCAGTTTTATCTTATTTGTCAATAGACGAAATAGATAACCATTTAAAAAATATTTTTAAAGTAACTATTCCTTTTGAAACAGTTGAAAAAGTATTGAGTTTTCTATCTTTAAACTTTACGACATATAAAGATTATAAGCTCCTTGATTACAGTATTAATAGACTTATGACCAAGAAAGAAAGATTAAACCTTTCTCCTTTTATAAAAATAGAAGATAAATATCTTTTTAGACATCAATTGTTATTAAATGTAATTGATGGTTGGATTTTTCCATTGATAAAAGGAGATATTCCTTTTTCTATCGATGAGAAGTGTTTAGTTAAAAAAGAGTTAAATAACATTCACAATAAACTTGATAAAGAGCTAGAAGTATTAGCATATAATGAAGCTGTTAAGGCTGTGAGTAAGAACTTTGTTAGAATGACTATTAATAAGTTTAAAGTATTATCTGAAAAATTTCCTCAAAAACCAGATTGTGGAGAGATAGACTTACTTGTTGTGAATATAAAAACAAAAACAATATTTGTAATGGATGCAAAAAATGTAAATAAAAAATTTCATGTATCTGCTATTGATAGAGAATTAAATAAATTTCTTATAGGCACAAAATCATACTTAATAAAATTAACTAAAAAGTTTGACTTTATTAAAGAAAATAAAGATGAGATTTTAAATCATTTTAATATTACAGATAAAAATGGATGGGATGTCAAAAAAGGGTTTGTTGTTAACACACTTTATATATCTGCCTTTTATAAAGAAAAAGTTGATTTTATTTTAGTTGATGATTTAGTAGAGTATATCAAGGGAGATAGTTAATGAAGCAAAAATCCCTAAAAATCCGAAACAGCACAGCAGAGTTCCTCATCTTCACATCGCAAAGTGGAGCAGATAGCATTGAGGTTAAAGTTGTAGATGAGAATGTGTGGCTTACGCAAAAGCTAATTGCAGCGTTGTTTGGTAAGTCTGTATCTACTATTAATGAGCATATTAAAAATATTTATAGTGATGATGAGTTATCAGAGTCAGACACTATGAATAAATTCGGAAATTCCGAATTTGCTAAAAAACCTACGAATTATTATAACCTAGATATGATTATCTCCGTAGGCTACAGAGTAAACTCAAAAAAAGCCACACAGTTTAGACAGTGGGCTACGCAGGTACTAAAAGAGTTTGCCATCAAAGGGTATGTCTTAGATAAAAAACGTCTTGAAAATGGTTCTTTTTTGGGTGAAGCGTATTTCGATAGATTACTCGAAGAGATACGAGATATACGCTTAAGCGAACGGAAGTTTTATCAGAAAGTTACAGACATCTATGCTACAAGTCTAGACTACGATAAAGACGATGCTATCACCAAAGCATTTTTTAAAAAAGTACAAAATAAAATGCACTACGCCATACATGGTTACACTGCACCAGAACTTATCATGCAAAGAGCAGATAGTAACAAAGAGTATATGGGATTAAGTTCTTGGGGTAATGCACCTGAGGGGAAGATAGTGAAATCAGATGTAGTGATAGCTAAAAATTATTTAAATAAGGAAGAGTTGGAGGCTTTAGGTCTTATAGTCAGTGCCTACTTGGACTTGGCTGAGTCTAGGGCTAAACGTAAGATACCTATGACGATGGAAGACTGGAGCAAGAGACTTGACCTTTTTTTAGAATTTGATGACAGAGAAGTCTTGAACAATGCAGGAAGCATTACAGCAGAGATAGCAAAAGAACATGCTCTAAGTGAATTTGAAAAATATAGAGTAGTACAAGATAAACTTTATAAAAACGATTTTGATAAATTGATAGAAGATAGTCAAAAATAACAACAATCATGGTAAAATTATATTTATGAATACAAAACAACAATTTGAAAAACTATTTAACAACGAAATGCCTACAGATGAAGCACGTCAATTTCTCATAGACCTTTATGAAAAGGGTGAGACAGGGGACGATATAGCAGCTGCAGCTTCTGTAATGC
>JALSLJ010000047.1 GCA_026988315.1 Sulfurimonas sp.
TTGATAACTGTTATCATTCTCAAATAAAGAAATTGATTTGAGAGGTTTATGATGATAGATTTGATGTTGACTGATACAACTTACGAGCAAGCTGGTTTGATGCACTCTAAAGTTGCTGGAAGATTTGAAATAGTTCATGTGTTACCAAAAAAAGCAGATGGTTTTGATGGTATGTTTGATTATGCGGATGCTTTTGGTAGATTTAAAATAGCATACATTGATAGTGCGCATAAAATTAGTAATATTTCAAATAAAGAACAAAAGAGTGCTACCGTATTTGGTGGTGAATTTGGTCTTAATTCTGCACAGTATAATGGTTTTTCTCTCCATCTTAGCACATATATCTCTCAAAATTTAAACCTACAAAATCAACCTAAAGAAAATTTGAATGAGGACTTTTTTGATTATCAAAACAACTCTTTTGCTTATGTAGCAGAATCTAGCATTGATTATAGCAATGAGTTCTATGAGATGAAGATTGGGCGTATCAAGATAGAGACACCTTATGCTAACAGCGATGATATCCGTATGGCACCAAATACTTTTGAGGGGGTGTGGGCTAACCTTGATTACACATCTCAACTAAATTCACAAGTGATATATCTTAGTAGATGGGCTGGATATGATTCTCAAAATGAGGAGCAAGAAATTTCCCAAAATGAGTTTAAAAATTTAGTATCAGATGATAGTTCTGGGATGCTGGGTTTTTCTTTGACATATGAATATACCCGAAATTCTGAGATGAGCTTATGGTATAACTATGTAGATAATATGGCAAGCATAGTATATGCAGAGATAATAGGGATATATTTTGTAAATAAAAATGGTTTTCATATAGATTATGGATTTCAAGGAACGAAAATTGAAGAGCTAGACAACTCTCAAGTTGATGGTGAGGTTTTTGGTCTTATGTCAATTTTTCATTATGGAGGCATATTTATTGGTGGTGCTTATAATGGAGTTGAGGTAAAGAGTGGTAAATATATTAGCAATGGCTTTGGTGGAGGACCTTACTATACATCTTTGGATGAAGCTACAATCGCAGCTATCTCTGAAGCATCGGTTGGTAAGGATGCTGAAGCTTTTAGACTAGGTGGCGGCTATGAATTTGAAAATGGCTTAGTTGTAGAGTTTGTATATGGTGAGTTGTATAATGACGATGACAGGATTGTTGAAGAAGATATAGTTTTGGGATATGAGCTAGAAGATAGATGGAATCTAGAAATCACATATACAAACTACACATCATCATGCAATAACAATACTTTCAAGCGCTCCCTAGCAAGACTTGAGTATAATTTTTAATTAGTAATTAATATGATAGTAGTTATCATTATAAAAATATTAAAGAGATTTTATGAATATAAATGAAAAAGATATAGCAACAAAAAAATTATTGAGCCAATGTGAGCGTGGAAAAAAAGTAAAAGTTTTAAAACTAAATGCTGATTCAGCTCTTAAACAAAGACTTATCTCTTTTGGAATTATGAAAGGGGCAGCGGTGGAAATCTTAGAGCATGCTCCTGGAAAAAGTACCATAGAGGTAAAAGTGGGAAAGATGCGCATAGCCCTGAGGGCAAAAGAGGCAGAGTTGATAGAGGTAGATGATAAATGAAAGATATGATAGGAAAATCTTGTCCAGTAATAGCTAATCATATAAAAATTGCTTTGGTTGGACAACCTAATGTTGGTAAGAGTATGCTTATCAACTCTATATCAAATGCTCATCTCCATGTTGGCAATTTTACAGGTGTGACAGTTGAGAAATCGGAAGTTTTATTTGACTATAAGCAGTATCATTTTACAGTTGTAGATCTTCCTGGAACTTATGCTTTTACGGATTATACGATTGAAGAGAGAGTTACTCATGATTATCTTTGCGCTGAGAATTATGACCTTATAATCAATGTAGTTGATTCTACAAACCTAGAAAAAAACTTGCAACTAACCGCTGAACTTATGAGTATGAGTAAAAAGATGGTTATAGCACTTAACATGAATGATGAAGCAGAGAAAGAGGGGATTGAGATAGATGAAATCTATATGTCCCAACTCTTAGGTATCCCATGTGTAAAAGTTTCAGCAGTAACAAAAGAGGGTATAGAAGATCTTCTCGATGCTTTGACTACTCAGCATGAAGCCCTCCATCAGGAGTCAAAACTGATTTTTAGCGAACCAGTTGAAGAGGAGATAGCTCAAATAGTATGGTACTTAGATAAGCATAAATTTGGTGCCAAAAATTCATACAGAAATGTTGCGATAAATTTACTAAAAAATAATGAAAAAACTTATCAAAAGATGCATGACAATCCTATTTGGATAGAATTGCAACCTATTCTAATGGAAGCTTTAAAGCATATAGAATTGCACCATGATAGTGATGATATAAAAGAAGCTTTTGCTGAAGAGTATGCCTCCTTTAACCGCGGTATAGCTGCTGAGGTGTTAAAACAAAAAAAAGTTGAAGATAAAAAAACAACAACTGAAAAAATTGATAGTATTTTAATCCACTCTGTTTTTGGCATACCGATATTTTTATTTTTTATGTGGAGTCTTTTTCAGGTAACATTTGAGATAGGTTCTATCCCTATGGAGTGGATAGACGGCTTTTTTACATGGTTTGGAGATGCAGTAGGTGCGACTATAGCAAATGATGATATCCGTTCACTTGTGGTAGATGGGATAATTGCTGGAGTTGGGGCTGTTGTTCTTTTTGTGCCAAATATTATTATCCTTTTTATTGGAATTGCACTTTTAGAAAGTACTGGTTATATGTCAAGAGTTGCATTTTTGCTAGATGGCTTTTTTCATAAATTTGGACTACATGGTCAGTCATTTATCCCTCTTGTTACAGGCTTTGGATGTTCTATCCCTGCCTATATGAGTGCGAGAATTTTAAAAAATGACCGCGATAGACTTTTAACTCTTTTTATCATCGGTTTTATGAGTTGTGGTGCGAGACTCCCCGTATATGTACTATTTGCAGGTGCATTTTTTTCTGCAGAGATGGCTGGAAATGTTTTGTTTCTTATCTATATAAGCGGAGCAATTTTAGGTCTTATCGCTGCGAAAGTGTTAAAGATTACAGTATTTAAAGGTGAAGAGGAACCTTTTGTTATGGAGATGCCAAAGTATAGGTTCCCATCATTGAAACTAATTTGGCATACTGTTATCACAAAGACTTGGATGTACTTGAAAAAAGCGGGTACTTTTATCGCAGCGGCTTCTATGCTGGTTTGGTTTTTGAGTAATTACCCAAAAAATTTAGACTTAGACAAAGAGTTTGGCGTAAAAATAGAGAATGCTGTAGATGAAAACATCAAAGCTGTTTTAGTAAATAAACTAGCTGAGGCACATTTAGAACAAAGCTATTTAGGAGTTATAGGTAAATTTTCAGAACCAATTTTTGAGCCATTAGGACTTGATTGGAAGATGAGTATAGCATTGCAAACAGGTCTTGCGGCAAAAGAGGTAGTGGTCTCAACTCTTGGAGTTCTTTACTCTTTAGGGGATGAGGTGGATGAGGGAAGTAGTTCTTTAATAGATGCGATTAGTAAAAATATCCCATTTGCATCTGCTATTTCATTTATAGTGATTATAATGATTTATTTGCCTTGTTTGGCGGCATCTATCGTATTTACAAGAGAAGCTGGAAATGTTAAATATTTCTTTTATTTATTGGCTTTTACATCCATCGCTGCGTATATTTTGGCTTTTATAGCTTATAATGTGGCAAAAATGTTTACATAAATAAAAAAAGAATTTTTTTGTGTGATATTATTTAGATATACTATAGTTTAAGAATTTTTATCATAAGGGTATATCTAAAATGGCTAAGCTTTTAATTATAGAAGATTCAAAGATGCTGTGTAAAATCTTTGATAACCTTTTACGAAAATATACAGATTTTAATTTTGAAATTGCTCAAACATATGCAGAGGCTAAGGCCTTTTTGTCAAAAACTCGTTATGAGCTTGCAGTCGCGGATATGAACCTGCCAGATGCAAAAAGTGGTGAAGTGGTTGCTTTGCTTAATAGACATAATGTTGCTCCCATTGTTTTTACCGGAATTTTTGATGAAGAGTTTCGGGATGGTTTTGAGAGTGCAAATATTGTTGACTATGTTTTAAAAGAGCGTTATGAAAATATAATCTATGTCATTGAAAAACTCAAACAATTAGAACTCAATAAACAAAAAACTGTTTTGGTTGTTGATGATTCTGCCCTTTATGCCTCTTATGTCAAACAAAATTTTATGTTACACCATTTTAAAGTTCTTACAGCATCAAATGGTGCTGAAGCACTAAAATCTTTAGAACTGCATCCAGAGATAGAGTTGGTTGTTACAGATTATCATATGCCTGTTATGGATGGTTTAGAGTTTATTAGAAAAATCCGCAAAAAGAAAACTAAAAAAGAGCTAAGTATTTTAGTCTTAACCTCCGATACAAACTCGTATGCAACAAGTCGTTTCTTAAAAGAGGGGGCGAATGATTATATAACAAAACCATTTTCAAGAGATGAGTTTTATGCACGGGTATATCAAAATCTTGGTGCTATTGATATGTTTGAATCGATGAGAACAAGATTTGATGATGATATTATTAATCTACTCTCAGATGTTACAGAGTTTAAAAGTGCTGAAACAGGTTCTCATGTAAAACGAATTAGTGAATATAGCTATATCATGGCAAAACTATGTGGGATGTTTGAAGATGAAGCTAAGGTCGTTGGTAAGATGGCAACCTTGCATGACATAGGAAAAGTAACAATCCCTGACACTATTTTGTGTAAGCCAGGCAAACTTACCGTAGCAGAGTTTGATGAGATGAAAAACCATACAGTAAATGGAAAAAGATTACTTGAAAAAGCGTTTAACAGTGACCCTAAGGTTGGGTGTATTGCAGAAGATATTGCCTTGTATCATCATGAGAAATGGGATGGATCAGGGTATCCTAGTGGGTTGCGTGGAGAAGATATTCCATTGGTGGCTAGAATTGTAGCTTTAGTGGATGTATTTGATGCTTTGATGAATAAAAGAGTTTATAAAGAAGCTTGGGATACTCCAAATGTCTTAAAATATATAGAGGAACATTCAGGTACACAGTTTGAGCCAAAACTTGTAAAACTTTTTATAAAACATAATGAATGCTTTTTGAATGTTTTGAGAAAATACGGTGCAGATATCACAGAAAATGGCTATTGTAAACTAAAAAGTAGTTAATCTTTAAAAAAATTATACATTTAAATCAAATATTAACTACTTATTAGTTCATGTTTGTTAGACTCTCCTTATGAAAAAAATATTGATGATAGAAGATGACTTAGAATTAGCAGAGATATTAACAGAATATCTTGAACAGTTTAAGTTTGAGGTTATTACTGAAGATGACCCTTTTAAAGCAGTGAGTATATTGAAATTAGAGCCATTTGATTTGGTTATATTAGACCTTACTTTACCAGGAATGGATGGGTTAGAGGTTTGTGAAGCTATTCGTGAAAGACAAGATATCCCTATCATAATCTCTTCAGCAAGAAGCGATGTAACCGATAAGGTTAAGGCTTTAGAGTTAGGTGCAGATGATTATCTTCCTAAGCCATATGACCCTAGAGAGCTAGAAGCGAGAATCTATTCTGTACTACGCCGTTACGAAACAAAAACAGAAGCCAAACAAGAGTCTAAAAGTGATTATAAATGTGATGTTTCGTCTATGATTATCACATATAAAGGGAGAACAATAGAGTTAACAAATGCTGAATTTGGGATCCTCTCTTATATGATCCAAAAAATTGGGCTTGTAGTATCGCGTGAAGATTTAATCCACAATGTAAATGCTATTAATGAAGATAGTTCAAACAAAAGTATAGATGTAATGGTTGGAAGAATTAGAAATAAATTAGGGGATAAATCTCTTATAGAGTCAGTGAGAGGTGTAGGTTATAAACTTCTTAAGTAAGATACTCTAATGCGTCAACATTCTGTATTACTAACTGTTCTTTTTGCTATGGTGGTCACACTTGTGAGTGTGAGCCTTGTATTTTGGGAGTTTTACAAGTTAAATAAACAACAATATATAGATAATATGTTTTCCCAATACTCTACCATGAATCAAATTTATCGTGAACATTTACAGAGAAAAAGCCCTGAAATTATGCTTGAAGCCAATTTGGCTGTTTATGACTTGCGTGTTGAAAAAAATAGAGATAATCAAAAAATTATTTTACGAAATGGGAAGCTTTTAAAACAAGAAGGGTTTAAAACAATAGAACAAGAGGTAAAGCTTCACGCACAGCATCTGTTTACTCAAAAGACTGTAAAAGATTTACAAGTAAGTATGCTTCAGTTTGATAAAAAAATCTACTTTTATTTGCAAACAAAAGAGAATGCTATTCTTATACAAGATGAGAAACTAAAACCATATAAGTACTGGAGTGTTATGTACTCCTACTCAACAATTATTGGAGTTTTATCTATCTCATTTTTTCTAATTTTACAAAGATTGAGACCGCTTATTCTTTTAAGAAGAAAAATTGCTCAGTTTGGAAATGGAAATATGAATATCTCATTTAAAACAGGTGGTAGTGATGAGATTGCACTTGTCGCAAATGAGCTTGAGGCTACAAAAAATAAGATAAATAACCTTTTAGAATCACGAACACTTTTTTTAAGAAACCTTATGCATGAGTTAAAAACACCCATTGCAAAAGGCACTATTGCTACTCAAATGTTAGATTCTGAGAAACAACGCAATAGGTTTACCTCTATTTTTGGAAGGTTAGAGAGCTTAGTAACCGAATTTGCTTTGATTGAAGAGGTGACTAGTTTGGATGACAAGCGTGATTTTAAGGAGTACCGTTTAGTAGATATTATAGATGGTGCTATTGATATGGCAATGGTTGAAAAAAATAGTGTCACAATAGATGTACAAACTTCGATAAAAATCACGGCAAATTACAGGCTTTACACAACCGCTATAAAAAATATGATAGATAATGGGATAAAGTATTCTCCAGATGCTCATGTGAGAATTTTAATGATTGATAATGAACTCTGTTTTGAGAGTCATGGAGAGTGTATTGCTCATCCTCTTAAGTACTATATAGAACCATTTACAAAAGATAATCCATCTAAAAACAGTTTTGGATTGGGGCTGTATCTAGTTGATTCTATACTCAAAGCGCATGGGGAAGTTTTAGCACATGAGTATGATAATGGGGTAAATCGTTTTATTTTTGCATAAGTTTATGTGTGTAAACTAATATAATGGATAAAAATATTAGAGTAGCTCTTTTTGGAATGTATGCACTCATCTTCTTTATGTTTGGCTGGTTAAGCCACTCTGCATATTCTCCCGTACATAAGATTGAAAAACCATCACTACTAGATAATATTAAAAAAAATAAAGTGCTAAATGTAGTTCTTTTAAATGCTCCATCAACTTATTATATAGGTACTGAAGGGGCTCAAGGGTTTGAGTACGATCTCTTAAATACTTATGCAAAGTACCTAGGTGTTGAGTTAAATATCACCACTGCAAATACAGTTATAGAAGCGATAGAACTCAGTAAAAATCCAAATATTCATATAACATCTGCTGCACTTGCAAAGACATCTCAGCGTGAGAAAACCTTTAATTTTGGGCCATCATATTTTGAGGTTCAAGAACAGGTTATTTGTCATAGAGGGATGCTTGGAAGTAGTAGATTTCCTAGAGATGTTGAAGATTTAGCAGGATTAAAAATCACTGTTGGTTCTGGCACTAGCTATAGTGAAACCATAACAGCATTGCAAGAAGATGGTTTTGATATAAATGCAAGTTTTACCTCCGAGCATTCCACTGAAGAGCTTTTAGCACAAGTTGCACGCAACGAGATAGACTGTACTATTGCGGATTCAAACATTTATGCGATTAATTTGAGGTACTTTACAGAGATAGCTTTAGCCTTTGCTATTAGTCCTCGGGAGCAGTTGGCATGGGTATTAGCTCCTGATTCAAAAGAGCTTGAATCAGATATGTACTCATGGTTCAATACTTTTAACCAAAGTGGTGCTATGGCACAACTTAAGGATCACTACTATAGTTATGTACTATTCTTTGATTATTATAACACTACAATGTTTTATAAAAGAGTCAAATCAAGGTTACCAAAATATAAAAAATATTTTTTACAAGCTGCTGAAAAATATGAAATTCCATGGACTCTACTAGCAGCTATCTCTTATCAGGAATCTCATTGGAATCCAAAAGCAAAAAGTTTTACAGGAGTGCGTGGTCTCATGATGCTGACTCGTCGTACTGCAAAACTACTTGGTGTTAAAAATAGACTTGACCCAAGACAAAGTGTTATGGGCGGAACGAGGCATATAAAATCTATGATAAAACTTGTACCTGAGGATGTAAAAGGTGAAAATCGCTTGAAGTTTGCACTCGCAGCATATAATGTAGGGATGGGGCATATTCATGATGCTCAAAAACTTGCTCAAAAAATTGGGTATGATAAAAATATTTGGAGTGATTTGAAAAAAGTTTTACCTCTGCTTTCTCAGAAAAAATACTACAAAACTCTCAAGCATGGCTATGCAAGGGGTAGCGAACCAGTAAAGTATGTTGATTCTATTTATAACTATAGAGATATTTTAGAAAATAGTATTGAAGAGGCAAATAAAGTACAAAAAGGTGATAAACAAGAGAGCAACACCTCTGCAAAGTAAAATACTTTGGAGGTGTCTTTTGATAGCTAAAGGGTGTCACCCTCTTTACCATCGCGTAAACCTGATAAAAAGCTTTCCATATCATACTTGACTCTATATTCTGGTGTCATAATATGAATGAGGATATCTCCCAAATCAATAACAACCCAGTCACCACTCTCATCAACAAAATTGAAGTTTTCTTCTGGTTTTAAATCTTTTTTGAGATGATCTAGTAATGCTACTGTATGTTTTTGACCTAATGATGAGGCTATAATCGCATAATCAACAAAGTAATTTTTTTCCTTTAAATCAAAAACTTCTATACACTCAGCTTTGTTTTTATCAAGCACCGATGTGATTTTTTCTATTCTGTCTTGCATTTTTTTCCTTGTAAAATTTTATTATTTCTAAAGCGCACTTTTTTGGTAGTTTGGATATATCTAAGTTTTCTCTTAAGTAAGTTGATGAAATATCTTCATGAACATCTAAATGTAAAAACTTATTTGGTATCTCAATTTTATCTCTTTGTACAACTAAAAAAGTAACTAACTTTTGTAACTCACTATATCTATGCCACTTATGTAAAGAGGATAGATTGTCAGCACCTATGACGAGATAAATTTTTTTGTACTTTTGTAAAAGGTACATTACACTTATGATACTTGGTACTTTTTTATTTTGTTGTACTTCGTAGTTATCTATCTCAACATTTTTGTAAGATGCGAAAATCTCTTGTAGCCATTTGAGCCTAAGGGTTGATGAAGCGAAAGATTTAGATTTAAAAGGGTTTAAAAAAGTTGGCATTATTACAACTTTGTCAACATCTTGAAAATTTAATAAAGCTTTTACAATAGCCTCGTGACCGATATGCGGTGGGTCAAATGAACCACCAAAAAGTGCGATAGTTTCCATAATTAAAGAGAATTATAACTAATTTTGGGTAAAATAACTCAATTTTAATCGAGGGAATATATATGGCACTAAAAATTGCTATTAATGGATTTGGCAGAATAGGTCGTTCTGTCGCTCGTATAGCGTGCACAAGGGAAGATGTAGAATTAGTAGCTATAAATGATATGACAGATATAGATATGCTGGTATATCTTCTTAAAAATGACTCTATTCATGGAAGTTTTGATGATGTGGAGATTCTTGATGAAAATCATATTGGTATTGCAGGTAAAAGTATTAAGGTTTTTAAAGAGAGTGAGCCAAAAAATTTAAAGTTCGCAGAGTGTGGAGCAGAAATAGTTTTAGAGTGCACAGGTGTGTTCTTAACCAAAGCGTTTGCTCAAGCACATCTTGATAATGGAATTAAAAAAGTTTTATTTTCCGCACCAGCAAATGATACCAATACGCCAACTTTTGTAATGGGTGTCAATGAGCATCTGTATCAAGGTCAAAATATAGTATCCAATGCTTCGTGTACTACAAACTGTCTTGCTCCTATTGCAAAAACTTTAGATGATGCATTTGGAATTGAGAAAGGTTTAATGACTACAATTCATTCATATACGAATGATCAAAATATTTTAGATTTTAAACATTCAAGAGATAAAAGAAGAGCTAGAGCTGGAGCCATAAATATGATTCCAACCACTACAGGTGCTGCAAAGGCTATTGACTTAGTTCTTCCGCAACTTCATGGTAAGCTTCATGGGCAAAGTGTTCGTGTCCCCACACCGGATGTTTCTATGCTTGATTTGAATGTAATAGTTCAGCAAGATACTTCAAAAGAGGAAGTAAACGCTTTGTTTAATAGGATGGCAGAAAATGAGCTGAAAGGGATTATTTTAATTGACAAAGAGATGCGTGTATCACAAGATTTTGTCGGTTGTAATTACAGTTCAATAATTGCAGAGGATTTAACTCAGGTCATAGGTAGAAATATGGTTAAAGTGATGGCATGGTATGATAATGAATGGGGCTATTCTACAAGACTAATTGATATGGCACTTCATATCACTCAATAAATTAAGATAGGGAAATATATGGAATTATTAAATATTAAAAATTTGGATTTGGCTGGTAAAAAAGTTTTCATGAGATGTGACTTTAATGTACCTATGGATGAGTTTGGAAATATTTCAGATGATCGTCGTATCCGTTCGGCAATTGCTACAATTAACTACTGTTTAGATCAAGATTGTGCTGTTATTTTAGCTTCTCACCTAGGTCGTCCCAAGGGTGTAGTAGATGAAAAGTACTCTTTAGCACCTGTTGCAAGAAGATTGCACCAGCTTTTAAAAAGAGAGGTTGTCTTAACATCAGATGTAGTTGGAGAGGATGCCATAAATAAAGCAAATACTCTAAAAGAGAGAGAGGTTTTACTTTTAGAAAATCTTCGCTACGAGGCAGGGGAAACAAAAAATGATGTAGAGCTGTCTAAAAAACTAGCTTCGATGGCTGAATTCTTTATCAATGATGCTTTTGGTGTAAGTCACCGTGCCCACTCCTCTGTTGAGGGTATCACTCACTTTTTCGACAATGAACATAAAGCGGCTGGATTTTTACTCCAACGAGAGATTCAATTTTTTGGTAAACTTATTAAAAGTCCGGTTCGTCCATTTGCTGCTATTGTTGGTGGTTCAAAAGTATCAGGTAAACTTGAAGCTCTAATAAATCTGCTTCCAAAAGTTGATAAGATTCTTATAGGTGGCGGTATGGCATTTACATTTTTAAAGCAGATGGGTTATGATATAGGCGCTTCTTTGGTAGAAGACGATTTACTTGAAGATGCACAACATGTTATGGATGAGGCTAAAAAACTTGGTGTAAAGTTTTACCTGCCAATTGATGTTATAGCCGCTGATAAATTTGCAGAGGATGCAGTGAGTAAGATAGTTACAGCTCAGGAGATTCCAGATGGTTGGATGGGGCTAGATATTGGACCAGCAACAGTAAGGCTTTACCGTGAAGCTCTTAATGATGTTCAAACTGTTCTTTGGAATGGACCTATGGGTGTATATGAGATGGATAAGTTTGCTCGTGGTTCAAACAAGATAGCTCATTTCGTAGCAGATTCTTATGCAACAACGGTAGTTGGTGGTGGAGATACAGCTGACTTGGTTCAAAGAATTGGTGTTGATGAAGAGATGACTTTTATATCAACAGGTGGTGGTGCTTCACTTGAATTATTGGAGGGTAAAGTATTACCTGGAGTAGAATCATTAATAGTTCACCATTAAATCAAAAAATCTAAAAGGATCTCAGATGATTATCGCAGCAAATTTAAAAACAAATTTTACTAGAGCCAAAACAACAAAATATGTTGATGAACTCGAGAACTTTATGCAATCTAACAACATTAGTCAAGAAGTTTTAGTTTTTCCTGCTGCGTCAAGTTTAAATTTTCATGATGGGGAGCTCATTATCGGTGCTCAAAATGCATATGCTACACAAAATGGTGCATTCACTGGTGAGATAGGTTTGGATCATTTAGAAGAGTTTGGTATAAAAACTATACTTATCGGTCATAGTGAGCGTCGCCATATTTTAGGTGAAACACAAGAATCACTTATTAAAAAGTTTAATTTTTATAAAGAATTAGGTTTTAAAATAGTGTATTGTGTCGGTGAACCCTTAGAGATGAGAGAAGCTGGCAATGAGACTATGATGAAGTATATCTCAGCTCAGTATGAGGGTATAGATACTGAGTATAAAAACCTTATTATCGCTTATGAGCCTGTTTGGGCTATTGGCACAGGTTTAACACCTACACTTGATGACATTGAAGCAATACATAAAGATTTAAAGCAAAAATCTCATGCACCTCTTTTATATGGTGGAAGTGTAAAAGTAACAAATGCTAATGATGTTTTAGCAATAGATAATGTAGATGGAATCTTAGTCGGAAGTGCCGCTCTTTATGCAGAACATTTTTGCACTATGATTGAATATGCACAACAATTAGAAAATAACAAATAAACTTCTTGTATGAATAGGAAGTGATGCTTTAGCTTCACCTGAGAGTGAGATTGAAGTCACACATCCGATAGGGTTATACAAGAAATCTAATAAAAGAATGGAGAATATTGAATGATAATGAAAGGTAAAAGAGGTCTTATAGTTGGACTTGCAAATAATAAATCAATCGCTTATGGAATTGCAAAAGCTTGTTCAGAACAAGGTGCAGAGATGGCATTTACTTATTTGAATGATGCACTTAAAAAAAGAGTAGAGCCGATAGCTAAAGAGTTTGGAAGTGATAAGGTTTATGAGCTTGATGTGTCAAATGAGGAGCATATGGCAGGGATTGCAGAGTTGATAGAAAAAGATTTTGGCAAGATTGACTTTCTTGTTCACTCTGTTGCATTTGCTCCAAAAGAAGCATTGAGTGAGCCTTTCATTAAAACAACAAAACAAGCATTTCAAGTCGCTATGGATATCTCTGTATATTCCCTTATAGATTTGACAAACCGCTTAGAGTCTGTTTTAAGTGATGATGCTTCAATCCTTACGCTTTCATATCTTGGTGGACCAAAATATATAGTGAACTATAATGTAATGGGTGTTGCAAAAGCGGCATTAGAGTCAACTGTAAGATATATGGCTGTAGATTTAGGTAAAAAAGGGCAAAGAGTAAATGCAATAAGTGCTGGACCTATCAGAACTTTAGCTGCTGCGGGTATTGGTGATTTTAAACAGATTCTTAATTGGAATGAGATAAATGCACCACTAAAGAAAAATGTTACAACTGAGCAGGTTGGAAACTCTGCAATGTACCTTTTAAGTGACCTATCATCTGGCGTAACAGGTGAGGTTCACTATGTTGACAGCGGATATAACATCATGGGCATGGCTGCTGCTGAGACAAACGAAGCTGGTAAAACAGTTCTTTGTTGGGATACAAAATAGTTTCTACCTCTATATATAAGAGATGGATTTTCTTTACCATCTCTTTTTCAACATTCAAACCTCAGAGTGACGCAAAAGTGACACTACATCTAATTGCTTAAATAATAAACAATAATTTAAAGATTTATTAATATTAATGATATATACTTACCGATATTACATAATTAGGAGAGTATATGAAATTAGTAAAAATGAGTTTAGTAGCGGCGCTACTAGTAGGTTCAAGTGCATTTGCTGTTGAGAATGTTAAAGTAAGTGGTGACGCTAAATTATTTTACCTAAGTGATGATTCGGGCTCAGGTATTTTCAATAAAGACAAAGCTCTTGGTCAAGTAGCAGTAGGTCTTGGTACATCTATGGACATAAGTGAAATTGTAAAAGGGAATGCTCACTTAACAGCTCTTTCTACTCTTGGATTAGAGGGTCAACTGGTTGGCGGTGTTTGGGAAGGTACAAATGGAACGGATGACTCTTTTTGGTTTGATGCATTAAATATCTCTGCAGATATTGGTAACACGAGCTTAACAGTTGGTCGTATGGCATTAGATACTCCTCTAGTTTGGACTGAAACATGGTCAATAGCCCACAATACTTTCGAAGCAGCTGTCGTAACAAACAAAGATATTGCTGATACTACTATAGTAGCAGCTTATGTTGGTGGAAGTAATGGTGCTGTAGAAAATGGAAACCTTGGTTGGGTAGTAGCAAACATGAATACTGCTGGAAATACTAACTTTTCTCAGTTTTACAATGGTGCTTATACTGTTGGTGCTTTAAATAACTCTTGGAAGCCTTTAAATGTTCAAGCATGGTACTACAACGCTACAAAAGTTCTTAATGCGTATTGGGTTCAAGCGGATTTAGAGATGGATGGTCTTCAAGTTGGTGCTCAATATGTTGGTGGTAAATCAAATGCTGACGTTAAAAATAGTGCATTTGCCGTAAAGGTTGGTTATGAGGTAAAAGATAAGTTTAGTGTAGCTGCTTCTTATTCTCAAACAGGTAAGGATGCTGCATCTAGTAAAAACCTCTCTGGTGCTGGATACTCTAAACTTTATACTGAATCATGGTGGACAGCTATCGCCGGTAACCAAGATACACAAGCTATGAACTTAACTGTGAATGCTCCAGTTGCTGATCTTTTTGATGCTGGTATTTACATTGTAAGCGCAAGTGATGATACTGCTACTAAAAATGAGTTGTTAGAAGCAACTTTTGAAGTGAGTAAGTCTTTTGGCAACTTAGATACATCGCTTGTATATATATATACAGACGCTGATACTGCAGTTGCAGATACTGATGCTGTAAATACTGCTATTATTAATTTAGCATACAACTTCTAAATCTTATATACTTCTATCTCTCTTTCTATTTCGGAAGGGGATAGTCTCAAATAAAATCATAAATTAGCTATAATTCTCTTATGATAATCCTCTTTAAAAAACTTTTTTACATACTATTTATGCTATTTCTTATCTCAGTTATCTCATTTTTAGCTATCCACTCAGCACCAAACAGTTTTTTCGCAGCAGGTGAACTCAATCCAA
>JALSLJ010000048.1 GCA_026988315.1 Sulfurimonas sp.
AACCTTGATAATGTGTTAAAAGCTTTTAACATGTTGCCTCAAGAGTATTTAGATAAAGCACAATTAAATATCATAGGTGACGGCTCTTTTTTAGAGGCATTAAAACAACAGGTAAGTGAGAATCATTATGAAAATATTGTTTTTTGGGGCAGAAAACCTCGTAATGAGATGAATAAATATTTTCAAGCTAGTGATTTTTTGATAGTTTCTCTTATAGATAAGCCTATATTTTCTTTAACGGTTCCGGCAAAAATACAGACATATATAGCAGCAAAAAAACCAATACTAGCTATCATCCGCGGGGATGCTGCTGAAATTATTGAAAAAAACAGATTGGGTTTTACTGCCAAACCGCATGAGATTAGCCAAATTAAAGATATATTTATAAAAGCAATTGAAACTACAGAAGAAGCAAAACAAGAGTTCTCACGCAATTGTGAATCTTTAACAGAGAATGAATTTAACAAAGTCAGAATTATAAATGATATGTTAATGTTATTGACGGAGGAGAGATGAAAACTACCAATGTTAGAGTCTTACTTTCAACTAAAATAAGCTATAATTTAGTATATGCCAAAGGAGGTATTTGTATGCATACACCTACTATAGATTCAAGATTGTTAAAAGAATGTTTTTGGGATTATGATTTTACTTTGGATGATATTATAAGGATGTCTGTGAGTGATGATTGGAGAGAAAAACTGTTTTTATTTGAAAAGATACTTTTAAACAGTACAAAGATGATCAATGATTTGAAACTATTTAAGCGCTCAGATTTGGAGCAACTGATTAGAGATTATCAAGTTCCATCCTTTAATAAAGAGCATGCATTTAAGAGAAAAAATATAGCAGAGGTTTATTTCTTAGGAAAAGAAGTTTTAGTAAATGAGCTAAAATGGGTAGCATAGACTACAAACAACTCTATAACCTTCAAGATGAAGTTTTAGATGTAGTGTTTGCTGCTGAACAGGTTTTTTATCTTACTGGCGGTACCGCACTGAGCCGCTTTTACCAAGAGAAAAGATACTCTGATGATTTAGATTTTTTTACACATGATAGTAGAGATTTTCGTCGTGGTTTAAGGGAAATAAAGACTGAACTAAAGAAAAAGTTTCATGTAAAAGAAGAAGTATCTTCAAAAGATTTTGTTCGTTTGATGGTGAATGATTTACTGCAAGTTGACTTTGTAAATGATAGTGTATTAAGATATGGGGATTTAAACTATTTGGATAACGGATATATTGTAGATAATTGTAAAAATATATTGGCAAATAAAATCACAGCTGTTATGGGAAGGGATAATCCAAAAGATATTTTTGATATTTTTTTAATAGATAAATATTATAGATATGATTGGAAAGCCATTTTAGAAATTGCACATAAAAAAGCTGGTTTTGATGATGATGATTTGATTATTAGGCTTAAAACCTTTCCATCTGCTTTATTGAAAAATATTTATCTAATTGATTCTTCATTTCTAAATAATTTTGAAGAAGAGTTTAATTTAATTGTTACAAAAATTGAAGAGAGTCTTTAGCGATGAAAACTATTTTACTAACAGGTGCAAGTGGATTTGTGGGGAATTATTTTCAAGAAAAGTATGCAGGGAGTTATAACATAAGAACTTTTTCTTTTTTGCATGATAACTTTGAAGCTTTACATGTAAAGGGTGTTGATGTTGTTTTGCACCTCTCTGCTTTGGTGCATCAGATGGGTGGAGCAGATGAGGAAGAGTATGAGCGAGTCAATGTCACGCAAACCTTGGAGTTGGCTAAAAAAGCAAAAAGAAATGGCGTGAGGCAGTTTGTGTTTATGAGTACGGTGAAGGTGTATGGAGAGGAGAATGATGTGCCATACACTGAGATTACTACATGTAAACCAGAAGATGCCTATGGAAAGAGTAAGTTAAAAGCTGAAAAAGAGTTGCAGAAGCTAGAAGACGAGAGTTTTATTGTTTCTATTGTTCGGACTCCCATTGTCTATGGTTATGGCGTAAAAGCAAATATCAAAAATCTTATATCTTTAGTCAAAAAAGTACCTGTGTTACCATTTGGCAAGATTGATAACAAGCGAAGCATGGTCTATGTCGGTAATCTTTGTTTCATTGTTGATGCCATCATACAACAGCAAAAACAAGGGGTGTTTTTAGCGGCTGATATGGAAGCACTCTCGACAACGAGACTTATCGAGCTTATAGCAGATGCTTTGGGTAAAAAGGTGTATCTGGTGCGAGTGCCATTTTTTGAGAGTTTGTTGAAGTTAGTGAAGCCTTCTTTTTATAAGAGACTTTTTGAAAGTCTGGAGGTTGATAATTCGCAAACGATACAAAGACTTTTTGGCGAAGCCAAAGCATCACTTCCGTATAGTGTGGAAGAGGGGATTGGGTTGATGATACATGGAGAGTCAAATTGATATATTTAGTTTTACTGTTGTTATCTTTCACACTTACATATCTTATAAAAAATTATGCCATCAAAAAGTCCTTGGTTGCAAAGGTAAATGAACGAAGTTCTCATAGCGTGCCGACACCTCATGG
>JALSLJ010000049.1 GCA_026988315.1 Sulfurimonas sp.
CTGCTATATTTTTTCTCTTAAATGCATGCTCTTTATTAAATGATGGAACTTGATAATCTCTAATCAGTTGCTCCAAATCTGAGCGCTTAAATAGTTTCAAATCATTAATCATCTTTGTACTGTTTAAAAGTATCTTTTCAAACAAAAATTTTTTTTCTCTCCAATCATCACTCACAGACATCATTATAATATCATCCAAAGTAAAATCATAATCCCAAAAACATTCTTTTAACAATCTTGAATCTATAGTAGGTGCATGCATACAGATACCTCCTTTGGCATATACTAAATTATAGCTTATTTTAGTTGAAAGTAAGACTCTAACATTGGTAGTTTTCATCTCTCCTCCATCAATAACATTAACATATCATTTATAATTCTATCTTTATTAAATTCATTCTCTGTTAAAGATTCACAATTGCGTGAGAACTCTTGCTTCTCATCTTCAGTAGCTTTGATTGCTTTGATAAATATATCTTTAATTTGGCTAATCTCATGCGGTTTGGCAGTAAAGCCCAATCTGTTTTTTTCAATAATTTCAGCAGCATCCCCGCAAATGATAGCTAGTATTGGTTTTTTTGCTGCTATATATGTCTGTATTTTTGCCGGAACCGTTAAAGAAAATATAGGTTTATCTATAAGAGAAACTATCAAAAAATCACTAGCTTGAAAATATTTATTCATCTCATTACGAGGTTTTCTACCCCAAAAAACAATATTTTTATAATGATTTTCATTTACTTGTTGTTTTAATACCTCTAAAAAAGAGCCATCGCCTATGATATTTAATTGTGCTTTATCTAAATACTCTTTTGGCAACATACTAAAAGCTTTCAACACATTGTCTAAGTTTTGTACTTTTCCTATGTTTCCTGCAAATGTAAAATGAATTTTTTCATCATTTGATAGACTGATGGGAGCTAATGTTTCATCTAAATCATCAGCCCAGTTTGGAAGATATTTGATTATTTTATTATTGTTAACATATGGTTTTACTCTTTTTATAAACCCTTCACCCGAAACTGCAATAGATGAAGTGTATTTATAGACAAATCTCACAAAAGCATCTAACATCTTCACAAGAATCCTACGCTTTTTAAATCCATAGGCATAAACAGTATCAGGCCATACATCTTGCACCCATAAAAGAACAGGCTTGTTGTAAAACTTTTGTAATAAAACTGCAGGTACCATTCCCGTCAGAGGTCCTACATCAAACCCAAAAACATAATCATACTTTTTACCAATCTTAAGCGCAACAAAACTACCTAAAAACATAAAAGTAAAATACTTTAAAAGCTTTTTAAACAAACTCTCTTTGTACCCTGTCACTGCTTTTACACGATAAACTTTCATGCCATGGTAACTATCTTCAAAATACCATCTGTTTTTATAGCCATCATATACTTTACCAAACGGATAGGTAGGTTCTTGTGTTAATATAGCAACCTCATACCCTTTTTTTTGCCACTCGATAGCTATCTCGTTTATCTTAAACTCTTCTGGGTAAAAATTCTCTGTGACGATAAGAATTTTTTTTGCATTCAATATTTTTTCCACACTGTTTTGTTGACATAATCAGTATATGACAAAATAATCCTCACAACCTTCTCTGATACATTTGGCATACTGTAGTCCGCTACATTTCGAAGTGTTGTTTCTGTTTGAGACTCTAACACTTTCAAGCCTTGTAAAATTCTCTCTTTGTGTAACCCTACCATCATAACACTTGCTTCTTCCATTGCTTCTGGACGCTCATGGGCTTCACGAATGTTGAGAGCCTTAAAACCAAGAACAGAGGACTCTTCACTTATTGTTCCGCTATCACTCAAAACTGCTTTGGATTCTTTTTGCAGTTTTACATAATCATTAAACCCCATAGGTTTCATTAGACTCACTAAAGCATCAAATTCTACATTGTGTTTTTCTATCATATTTCTTGTTCTTGGATGTGTAGATACGATTACAGGCAGTTTGTACACCTGTGCGATTTCATTAAGAGTTTCTACCAAATCAAAAAAATTCTTTTCACTACTTATATTTTCTTCTCGATGGGCTGAAACTACAAAATAACCATCTTTTTTAAGATCTAATCTTTCTAAAATATCTGAACTGTCAATATCTTCTAATTTATTTTGAATTACCTCAAACATTGGACTACCCGTTTTTATGATTCTATCTGCCGGCAATCCCTCACGCAACAGATACTCTCTTGCTATGTCACTGTAAGTTAAGTTTATATCTGCCGTGTGATCAACTATCTTTCTGTTTGTCTCTTCAGGCACTCTTTGATCGAAACAACGATTTCCCGCTTCCATGTGAAATATGGGAATATGTCTTTTTTTTGCCGGAATTGCACAAAGACAAGAGTTGGTATCGCCAAGTATAAGGACAGCATCAGGATTTTCTTGCTCCATCACAGGATCAACAGCGATAAGTATTTTCCCTATG
>JALSLJ010000050.1 GCA_026988315.1 Sulfurimonas sp.
AAAAGGTGAAAAAGATAAGATTATAATTGCTATAAAAGATAACGGACCTGGAATTAGTGAGGAAAATATACCTCATATTTTTGAGCCGTATTTCAGCACAAAAGGTAAAAATGGGACAGGGTTAGGTCTATATATGAGTCAAATGATTATTGAAAAACAGCTTAATGGTAAAATAACAGTACAAAGCTCAAAAGAAGGAACAATATTTAGTGTTGTGATTCCAAAAAATATATAGGATAAGCAATGCCTAAGCCGATTTTTTATTTACAAGATAAAGAGAGGATTAAAAAGCTTTTTATTTTACATGTTTTAGCAACAACCTCTCTTATAATTATTGGAGAATACACCTTTAGCATTGCACTACAGTTTGTTTTTTTGCTTAGTGTGCTTAAGAGTAAAAATATTTTCACTTGCATATATTTTTTATCTATCCACTACACTTTACTGTTACTCTTTGCTTCTAATTCTTTTATCTTATACTTTTTGCTATTGTGCATAACAGTGACATTTATATTTATAGAAGCGCTTTTTTTAAAAAAAGATGAAATATTTATCTGTATGGCAGTTGTTGGTACTTTAGTAGCTTTTTGGTATATAAAAGCAGAGGAATCTATTTATGATCTATATATTTGGCTGGATGTTACAGATGAGATACACTATCTCAATAGTGAAGTGATTGTTATATTGAGTTTTGTTCATGTTGCCATAATAGTTTTTATCATAAATAAAAAGAAAAAAATATCCTATTTTTAAAAAAGATTGAGAGTTTTTGGGTTATAATAGATAAAAATTATTTAGGTTGGCAAATATGTATATAAAAGATTTTAAGTTCTCTTTATGGGCGGATTTTATTGAAAGAGATTATCTTGATAATGAGTTTAGAGATTTAATAGAAAAAGGGATAGTAAACGGGGCAACTTCAAATCCTGCTATCTTTAAAAATGCTATATTAAATTCACCTGCATATAAGCAACAACTTGAAAGTTTGAGTGGATTAAGTGCAAAAGAGAAGTATGAAGCTATTGCAATTTTTGATATACAAAAAGCAGCTGATATTTTAAAACCGCTTTATGAAAAAAATGACGACGGTTATGTAAGCATTGAAGTTGATCCATATCTATGCAATGATGCTCTAGCTACGATAGAGGAAGGTAAGAGGCTTTTTAAGACAATAGATAGAGAAAATGTAATGATTAAAGTTCCGGCGACTACTGCAGGATATGAAGCGATGAAGGAGTTGGTGTCAGTTGGAATTCCTGTGAATGCTACTCTTATTTTCTCTGCATCTCAGGCAATCTCATGTGCTCAGGCGTTTAAAGAGGGTCTTGCAAAATCTACAAAAAAAGCTGATACTGTCATAAGTATTTTTGTAAGTAGAATTGACCGTGCGTTAGATACCATATTAAAAGAAAAAGGTGTGGATGTAGCACTTAGCGGGATATACAACACAGCTGATATATATAATCAAATACAAAAGATGAATATTCAAGGGTGTAGAGCACTTTTTGCAAGCACAGGGGTAAAAGATGATTCATTGCCTGCCCATTATTATGTTGAAAAGCTTTTAGCATACAATAGTGTAAATACAGCACCTATCGATACCATAAAAGCTTTTCATGAAAATGGTTTAAAAGAGAAAGCTTTACCTATTTCTGATGAAGTTATTAGAACTCATTTTCAAGCTATAAAAAATATAGGAATTGATTTTGATGCAGTTTTAGATAAACAGATAGAGGATGGACTAGAGTCATTCAAAGAGGCATTTAAAGATATACTGGAATCGTTACGATGAATGAAAATTCCAATTATGTTGATGTATCAAAATTAACCTTTGAGCAGTTAAAAAAAATTAGAGTACAGCTTAAAAAGATGATAGAGCATGGAGGAAGTGACCTTCATATAAAAGCAAACTCGGTAATTCGGGCAAGAATAAACGGAAGTATCGTTCAGTTTTCAGGTACCATACTCTCAAAAGCAGATGCTTTGACCTTTGCAAAAGAGCTATTAAAAGGGCGTTTTGCAGAGTTTGTTGAGAAAAAAGAGATAGATTTAGTATATCAATTTGACGAGAGAAATCGCTTTCGTGTCAATGTCTTTTTCCAAATCGATGGAGTGTCGGCAGTCTTTCGTGTTATCCCTGTAACTATTCCAACTTTTGAAGAATATAATCTTCCCGAAATATTAAGGACTTTCTCTAGAAAAAAATCTGGACTGGTTCTTGTTACTGGTGCTACAGGTAGTGGTAAATCAACAACTCTCGCTTCTATAATTGACGATATTAACAGAAATAAAAAACAGCATATTATCACTATTGAAGATCCAGTTGAGTTTGTGCATAAAGATAGGCTCTGCATTGTAAATCAACGCTCTGTAACTCAAGATACAATCTCCTTTGGAACAGCTTTAAGAGCGGCACTTCGTGAAGATCCTGATATTATTTTGGTAGGGGAGATGCGGGACAAAGAGACTATTGATTTGGCATTACATGCGGCAGATACTGGTCACTTAGTGTTTTCTACCCTTCATACCATTGATGCTAAAGAGACCATTAACCGTATTATCGCCCAGTTCCCACATGAGGAACAAAATCGTGTGAGACTATCACTCTCTAGTGTACTTCAGGGGATAGTCTCACAAAGGTTAATTACCACTGTTGATGGGGGAAGATGTGCGGCAATGGAGATTTTAATTAAAACACCTACTATAGAAAAGTTGATTATGGAAGATCGTGATTTTGAGATAAAAGATGCCATTGAGGCTGGAAGAGAGCACTATAAATCTCAAAGTTTTGATCAGGCAATTCTAGACCTTTACAATGCGGGAACTATCTCAAAAGAACAAGCAAAAGAGAATGCAACAAGCGCTTCTGATTTAGAACTTAAAATTAGTGGACTTACAAGTGGTACAATCCCCTCTGAAAATAGTTCTTCTAAAACAGATGGGGTGGTTTTGGATATAAGTGATGATATATTTGATTTAAAGTAGAGTTTTAACCACGCTTAAAGCTTAAATGGATATAATTTCGCTCATTTTATTAAAGGATTTTAATATGTTAGAAGGCATAATTAGAGAGAGTATTGGCAAGCGTGGAACTAAAGCGCTTCGTAGAGATGGTTACCTAATTGCAAACATTTACGGAAAAGGGCTTGAAAATATCAATGCTGCATTCAAAATGAATGAATATATCCGTGCTGTTCGCAACAAAGAAACTTTAGCATTTCCAGTTTCAGTTAATGGTAAAGAGTTGAATGTTGTTGTTCAATCATATGAGTCTCAAGCGGTAACAGGTATGCTTTTACATGTTGATTTGATGGTAGCACAACCAGGTGTTGTATCTACTTACAATGTACCAGTTGTTGCTATTGGTGAAGCGATAGGTCTAAAAAATAAAGGTCTTGTTCATATGGCTAAACCTCGTTTAACTGTTAGAGCTGCAATTGAAAATCTTCCAAGTGCAGTTGAAATTGATGTTACTGAGATGGATACGGGTGATTCTAAACTTGTTCGTGATTTGCCAGAAATCCCTAATGTTACTGTTTTAGATGCTGATCGTGTGGCACTAATAAGTATTATTAAAGCAAAATAATCATGCTGATAGTCGGTCTAGGTAACCCTGGCCCGAACTATGAAAAAACTCGTCATAACATAGGTTTTATGGTTGTTGATGCCCTAATCACTCGTTTTAATGCTCAAAAATTGTCTTCCTCATCATTTAAAGGTGAACTCTTCAAATTTAAAAATCATTTTTTATTAAAACCACTTACATTTATGAATCTTTCAGGCGAGTCAATAGTCGCTGTTAAAAAGTTTTACAAAATAGAGCAAGTAGTTATAATACATGATGATTTAGATTTACCATTTGGTACATTGCGCTTTAAGTATGGTGGCGGTCATGGTGGACATAACGGGCTTCGTTCAGCTGATGAAAAAATCTCACCTGAGTATGCTAGAGTGCGGATGGGAATAGGAAAGCCAGAACATAAGGGAGAGGTCTCTTCCTATGTTTTAGGTAATTTCAGTGATGCCCAAAAAACACATCTTGATGAATGGATTTCACATACTTGTAATGCTATTGAGTATATGTTTGAAAACTCACTAGAAGATGTAAGTTCTAAATTTACAATTAAAAAATTTCAGCTACAATAAGAACAATTATTTTTAACTTACATTATAGGCAATATCTTTATGCTAGCATTTAAATATATATCTTTTCATTATATAAAATACTTTTTAATTATTCTTTTTGCATTGATTTTATTTCTTGTAGGTTTTGACTATATGCAGTTTTCTGATAAGCTCTCAAAGTCTGCAAATTTACTTCTTATCTACTTAGTGTATAAGACCTTTTACGGGATAGATATGCTTCTCCCTATATCATTGGTTTTTGCAATGATAAGTACGAAAATATTTTTAATTCGTTCAAACGCACTTGTTTCATTTTACTCTCTTGGCTACTCAAGAGTCGATATTTTACGCCCTTTTGTTGTGGTTTCAACGGGGATAATAATTATTTTTATTTTTCTCCATTCTTTGTCAAACTTTTCACGCGCTAATGAATTCGCGACAAACATCCGTACTCATTCTCAATATCTAAATCCCTCAAAAGATCTCTTCTTTGTCTATAAAGAGCAGTATGTATATTTCTCAAGAATGCTCCCTTTGCAAGAAAAAGCTGAGGGTATTAGAGTATTTAAAGTTCATAATAAGTCCTTAACAGAGGTGCTAGTCGCATCTTCGGCAACATATGAGAATGAACATTGGCATATCAAAGAAGCAGATATTATAAAAAAGCCTGATGATTTGAGTTTTTTATCCTTAGGGATAGAGGTCACAAGTGAAAAAAATTTGAAAATATTAAAGGGTTTTAGACCAAAGATGCTGGATCAAGTGTATGAGGGAAAAGTGAACTTTACTATTATGGATGCATGGGATGCTTTAACACTTTTAGAGGATCAAAATGTCAATACAAGCAGTATTAAAGGGGCACTTTATAGAATATTTATTTATCCATTTTTTGTGCCGTGTTTAGTGGTTATTATATTTTTCTTTGTCCCAATGAGTGTAAGATTTTTAAATGTTTCCTTGTTTAGTTTTGGAGCAATACTCGCTACATTAATTGTTTGGGCGCTTCTTTTTGCATTAATTGAACTCAGCAATACTAAAACGATTCCAAGTGAAATTGGGGTTATTGCCCCTATTGTTGTTTTATTTTTTATTGCTTTATTTCAATGGCAAAGGTTTCGGCTAGCCAGATAACAAAATTATAAGTACTTTTTTGCTAAAATAAGGCTAAAAATTATTTAGGATTTTTATGATAAATTTTAAAGAACTGGCTCAAGAATACAAAACCCCTTTGTATATCTATGATTTAGACTATATGACTGCTCAGTACAATGAACTCAAACAAGCATTTAAAGGTAGAAAATCTATCTTGGCTTACGCTGTTAAGGCAAACTCTAATTTGAGTGTTATTAAACATTTTGCAGACTTAGGAAGTGGAGCTGATTGTGTGTCTATAGGTGAAGTTCGTCGTGCTATTTTAGCTGGAATACCTGCATATAGAATTATTTTTTCTGGTGTAGGTAAAAATGATGATGAGATTCGTGAAGCTATCCAAAAAGATATTCTTTATATCAATGTTGAAAGCGAAGCAGAATTAAAACGGGTAGAGCTTATAGCAAAAGAGCTTGATACTATTTGTAGAATAAGTGTGAGAGTCAATCCAAATATTGACCCAAAAACACATCCATATATCTCTACTGGACTTCATGGTAATAAGTTTGGAGTAGATATAAATAGTGCTAAAAGAATGTATATCCTTGCAAAAAACTCTAAAAATTTAGACCCAGTTGGGATACATTTTCATATTGGTTCTCAATTAACTGAACTTGAGCCTATATATGAAGCTGCTGCTATTGTTGCAGATATGCTTCGCTCTCTCGAAGCTATTGATATTGAGTTGAAATTTTTTGATGTTGGTGGTGGACTTGGAATAAAATATAATGATGAGATTACAATCAAGCCATATGATTATGCTCAGGCTGTTCTCTCAGCACTTAAGGGTCTTGATTTGACTGTTATCTGCGAACCAGGAAGATTTTTAACTGCAAATGCTGGATATTTTGTGACTAAGGTTCTTTATGAGAAGAAAAATGAACAAAAAAGATTTGTAGTTGTTGATGGTGCTATGAACGACTTGCTTCGTCCAGCTCTATATGATGCATATCATAAGATAGAAGCAATTACAGAGTCAGACTCAAAACTAAGCAAGGCTGATATAGTTGGTCCAGTGTGTGAAAGTGGCGATTTCTTTGCTAAGGATTATCCTCTTGTAGATTTACAACCCAATGATTTACTTGTAATTCATAGTGCTGGTGCTTATGGCTTTGGTATGGGAAGTAATTACAACACGCGTGGAAGAAGTGCAGAACTTGCTCTTAAGGGTGGTGAGGCGAGACTTATCAGAAAAAGAGAAACCTTTGAAGATTTAATTGCATTAGAAAAAGATTTTTTGGACTAGGTGAAAAATTGTATTTCATTGATGTTCAAGGTACTATGATTAGCGATATTGATAAATCACCGATTCGGGGAAGTATAGAGTTTATAGATAAGCTAAATAAGAATCATACCCCATATATGGTGGTCACAAACAACACTAAAAAAGAATCAAATGATTTTTATGAGTATTTGCAATCAATCGGTTTTGATTTTACTTTAGATAAGTATCTTGATCCATTAATGCTTTTAAGCACAAGAGTAGAAAAAGAGGCAGTAGCCGCATATGGCTCAGATGAATTTTTAAAAACTTTAATCAATATGGGATTCGTTTTAGATTATAAAAATCCTAAAACTGTTTTAATTGCAATAAAAGAAGATTTTACTTCAGGTGAGTATGCACAGATGATAGATTTTTTACTCAGTGGAGCATCTTTGGTAGGGATGCATGAGACCTCTATCTATGCTAAAAACTCTAAAAGGTATCCAGGTGTAGGAGCTATTTTAAAGATGTTAGAGTTTGCGACATCGACCTCTTATGAAGTTGTTGGAAAACCAAGTATAGCATTTTACACAGAGTCTTTAAATAGATTGAAAATTCAAGACATTAGTGCTAATTTTAGTGATATAACTATGATTAGTGATGATGTTAAGGGTGATTTAGGTGGAGCAAAAGAGATGGGGATGGAAACAGTTTTTGTAACAAGTGGAAAATATAAGAGCGCAGATGAGATAGTCCCATTTTTAAAAGAGGAACTTAAACCAGATTTAATATATAGCGATATGCAAGAGATGATGGAGAAACTATGAAGAGTTTAGATGATTGCAGAGTAGCAATAGACAGTATAGATAATGAGATGCTATCCCTTTTAAACAAGAGGATGAAAGTTGTTGAGAGAGTTGGTGAGATAAAAAGTGCATCAGGCGGTGCAATATACAGACCAGAAAGAGAAAAAGCTATCATAGAAAGGCTAACTAAGTTAAGCAAAGAGAGTAATGGACTTTTAAACAAGAGTGCTATTGAGGCTATATTTTTAGAGGTTTTTGCAGTGTCAAGAAATTTAGAACTTCCAGAACGCATAGCATACTTAGGTCCCGAGGGGAGTTTTACACATCAAGCAGCAGAGAGTCGCTTTGGTGCAATGAGTGATTATCTCTCTCTTGGTTCTATCCACTCAGTTTTTAAAACTCTTGAAGCAAAACGAGCAAAATTTGGAGTGGTTCCAATAGAAAACTCAAGAGATGGGATAGTTGGTGAGACATTAGACCTTCTAGCTAAGAGTTCAGTAAAGATTGTTGCTGAACTGTATATGCCAATTCACATGGCTTTTGCAACTAAGGCGAGAAAACTAGAAGATATAACCAAGATATATTCAAAAGATAAGGGCTTTGGTCAAACAAGAGAGTTTTTATCAGAACATGGGTTTGTAAATATTGAACAGATTCCAGTAGAGTCAACTGCAAAAGCAGCGATTTTAGCAGCACAAGATGCAAATTCTGCAGCAATTTGCTCTCATATTGCGGCCAAGCTTTACGGTGTTCCAACAATGTTTGAAAATATTGAAGATGAACATGACAGTAGTACAAGATTTGTGATATTGAGTGATTTTAAAAATGCTCAAAGTCAAGATGACAAAACATCTATACTTGTCCGATTAAAAGATGCTGTAGAAGCTGGTTCACTTGTTCATTTTTTACAAGATTTTGATAAAGAGAAGATAAATCTTTCCAAAATAGAATCTCGCCCCTCAAGAGATAAAGGTGGATTTGGTTATTGGTTTTATATAGATTTTTATGGGCATATTGATGAAGAGCGGGTGCAAAAAGTGTTATCGAAGCATGGTGGGGAAGTGACATGGCTAGGAAGTTATACTAGCGACGGTATAAATCAAGAAGGGTGAAAATGAAATTTAATAAATTATTAGAAAATATAAAAACATATGAAGCAGGTAAGCCTATAGAGCTTGTTGTGCGTGAATTTGGGATAGAGCCAAAAGATATTGTAAAGTTAGCGAGCAATGAAAACCCCTATGGATGTTCCCCAAAAGTTAAAGAAGCTGTTGGCGACATTATTGCAAGTATGGCTTTATATCCTGATGACTCTATGATAAAACTTAAAAATGCACTCAGCGCTAATTTTAATGTTAAAGATGAAAATATCATTATAGGCTCTGGTAGTGACCAAGTGATAGAGTTTATAGTGCATGCAAAAGCAAATTCTCAAAGTAAAATTTTAATAAATAGCGTAACTTTTGCAATGTATCAGATTTATGCTGCACATGTTGGAGCAGAGATTGTAAGAACTCAGTCACAAAAACATGATTTAGATGAGTTTTATGAGCTCTATAAAGAACATAAACCAGAGATAATTTTCTTATGCACACCAAACAATCCAACGGGTGATGCCATAGATGCTAAAGAGATGTTTAACTTTATAAAAAAGATAGATAATGATACTTTAGTAGTTGTTGATGGTGCCTATATGGAGTATGCACAAAAAAAAGATATCTCTAAAAAAGTTGCACCAAAAGATTTGATACAAGAGTTTGAAAATGTTATCTATCTAGGTACTTTTTCTAAAGCGTATGGACTTGGAGGGATGCGAGTTGGATATGGCATCTCAAGCTCTAAAACAATAAAAGAATTGTATAAATTGAGACCACCATTTAACATAACTACACTCTCTCTTGAAGCAGCTAGTGTTGCACTTGAAGATAAAGAGTTTGTGGAAAAATGTATAGTTGATAGTTTTGAGCAAATGAAACGATATGAAGAGTTTGCAAATGTGCAAAAACTAGATATAATTGAGAGTTATACAAATTTTGTAACCTTATGCTTAAATGAAGGACAAAATTCATCTCAATTTGCTAATAAACTTCTAAAAAGAGGGATGATTGTAAGAGATTTGAGTGGATATGGTATGAATGCCATTCGAGTGACAGTTGGTACAAAAGAGCAAAATGACCGCTTTTTTGAACTTGCAACTGAGTTAATTTAATCAACAAGATGGGAATTTAATGGATTTTAAGGTACTTTTTTCGCAGTTAGTTGTACTTTACACTAAACTCAGTAAACAACAACGCATTATTATAGCGTCAGCTGTTGTTGGTATAGTGCTATTTTTAATTTTTTTAGTTGTTTTTACAGCAAATCAAAGCGGCGATAAAAAATATGAAGTGCTTTTTGATTCCTTAAGCTCATCAGATGCTGCCAAAGTAGTTGAGCAGTTGGAAAAAGATGGTGTCCCTTATGAACTTGAAGATAACAATGTTATTAGAGTTCCAAAGGATGTGGTGTATAAGCAGAGAATATCTATAGCTGCGCAAGGGATACCAAATGAGAATGGTGTAGGTTTTGAACTTTTTGATAATCAAGAGTTTGGAGCAACAAGTTTTGATCAAAATATAAAATATCTTCGTGCCCTAGAGGGTGAACTCTCTCGAACAATAAATGCTCTTGCTCCCATAGAGAGTGCAAGTGTGAGTTTAGCTCTTCCAAAAGAGACCCTGTTTGTTTCAAAAGAGGTGCAACCGACTGCTTCTGTAATGGTTCAATTGATTGATGGAAGAAGTCTTTCTCCTAAACAAATTAGAGGTATTAAAAACTTAGTCGCAGCTGCTGTTCCAAAGATGAAACTTGCTAATGTTATGCTTGTTGATGGTGAAGGTGAAACCTTGGGTGATGAAGATGAGATGACTCAAATGGGCGAACTCTCTTTGGCACAGCAAAAATATAAAGCCAAAGAAGAGAAGAAAAAACAAAACAAAATTATAGAGGTTATATCTCCCTTTGTAGGAGGAGCAGAGAAAGTTGTCGCTCAGGTAACAATAGAGTTTGACTTTTCTATTAAGAACTCCACATCTGAGACATTTGATCCTGAGAATGTTGTAAGAAGTGAACAAATTAGCGAAGAGAAGCGTGAAGGTGGAACTCCACCTCAGATTGGCGGTGTTCCTGGTACTGTGAGCAATATAGGTCCAGTCCAAGGTCTCTCTAGTAATCAAAGTGTTGAAAAGTATGAAAAAAACACTGGTACAACTAACTATGAAGTTGGAAAAACAGTCTCAACAACTAAATCACAATTTGCAAGAATAAAAAGAATAACAGCAGCAGTAATAGTGGATGGAAAGTATGAGGTAAAACTTGATGAAGAGGGTAATCCAACAAATGAAATTGAGTATGTAGCTCTGGATGATGCAGATATGGAAGCCGTAACATCACTGGTGAGTCGCTCTATTGGTATAGATGAGCTTCGTGGAGATGAGATATCTGTTAGAAACTTACAGTTTACGAGAAATAATACAACTGTTGGTGAAGATGGTGTTAGTAAAGCTATCTCATTTAGTGAAACATATTTAGCACCTTTTTCTGGTCTTTTCAAATATATATTTGTTCTTATTTTACTCTTTATCCTTTATAAAAAAGTTATCGTTCCATTTTCTCAAAGAATGCTTGAAATTTCAAAAGAAGATGACAATCTTGATAAACCTATCCTTGATATAGAAGATGATGAAGAGGAAGATTTAGTAGAAAAAGTTCAAGCAATGAGAAAAAAAGTTGAAGATCAACTGGGGGTCGGTGAAGGCTTTAATGAAGATGAATTGAAACATGAAGTGTTGCTTGAAAAAGTTAGAACTATGGCTGATGATGCACCAGAAGAGATAGCAGCTCTTCTTGAAGCACTTTTATTTGAAGAGTCAGGTAATAAAAATGAGAAAGGATAGTTAATGAATTTATCTACAACGCAGCAAGCATCATTTGATGAGATGGGCATGGCAGAAAAAATTTCTATTCTTTTGTTGCAGCTCGGTGAAGAAGCTACAGCGGGTGTATTTTCAAACATGAGTGTTGATGCAATAACTGAAATATCAAAGTATATTGCTGGCAATAAAACAATAGACAGAGCTATAGCAACCGCAGTATTAGAAGAGTTTCATGCAATATTTCAATCAGGTCAGTATCTTACTGCGGGTGGTATGGAGTATGCTCGAGAATTGCTTTACAGAACTTTAGGCTCAGAAGAGGCAAAAAAAGTTTTAGATAAATTATCGAAAAGTATGCAAAATACTCAAAATTTTTCTTATCTATCAAAAATCAAGCCGCAACAACTCTCAGATTTTATTGTAAATGAACACCCACAAACAATAGCACTTATTTTAGCTCATATGGATGCTACAGAAGCTGCCGATACACTCCATTTTTTCCCAGATGATTTGCGTTCAGAAGTGGCAATGAGAATGGCAAAACTTGGAGATATTTCCCCATCAGTTATTAAAAGAGTATCGGCTGTTTTAGAGTCTAAACTAGAGTCTCTCGCTTCATATAAAGTTGAAGTTGGTGGGCCACGAGCAGTAGCAGATGTATTTAATCGTCTTGGTGCTAAATCATCAAAAGCAACTCTTTCACAAATCGAGCAGGTTGATGAAGAGTTAGCGACACTTATCAAAGAGATGATGTTTACATTTGAAGATATTGTTACATTAGATAAAAATGCTATTACTGAGATTTTAAAAGCTGTTGATAAAGCTGAATTGATGTTAGGACTAAAGAGTTCCCCTGAAGAGTTAAAAGAGAAGTTTTTCTCTGCAATGAGCGAGAGAGCAAGGGAAGCGTTCTTAGAAGAGATGCAGTTTCTTGGCGCTGTTAAGATGAAAGATGTTGAAAATGCACAAAGAACAATTGTTGAAGTTGTCAATGGCTTAGCAGAGGCTGGCACAATTCAAATGGGCTCAACCGAAGAGATGGTGGATTGATTTTGGCAACTGTAATCTCTAATAAAAAACTAACTAAGCATACTGTTGATAAATACAACTTTAAAGTATTTGCTATTGGTTCAGCAAATGATAAAAAAGATGAAGCTTCATTATCCAACTTACGCGAAGAGTATTCAGAAGATAATAATCCAAAAAGAAGAGAAAGTGACATTGATTCAAGTGCAATGAGCACTAGCTCTAAAGATGCACTCATAGAGTCGTTAATGAAAAAAACTGATGAGATGTCCTCAAACTTTATAAAACTTCAAATGAAACTAGAATCAAAAGAACAAGAGCATAAGCAAGAATTAGAAAAAGTTGCATTAGACTCTTTTAACGAGGGTGTAGAGGCTGGTAAAGCACAAGTGCTTAAAAGCAGTGAAGAAAACTATACGAATGGACTGAAACAATTCAGTAGCTCTGTAGCTACCTTAGAAGAGCGAGCAAAAGATTATGAAAAAGCTCTTGAGGGGATTAAGAGTGAGTTGATAACAGCTGCATTGGATATTTCGCAAGAGGTTATCAATGTTGAATTAAGTAACTCTTCACAAAAAATTGCAAAAGTTTTAGGTGATGAGTTAATAAAAGAGTTGCAAAGTGCTTCAAAAATCACTCTAAGAGTGAATCCAAAAGACCACGGCAGTATTTCTGAGCATGTTGGTTCGTTATCCCATGTTGAAATTATTTCAGATAGTGCAGTGAGTGAAGGTGGAGTAGTTGCTATTAGTGATGCAGGCAATATAGATGCGCAAATATCAAAGCGGTTCGAGCGCGTAAAACGAGCAGCCTTAAGTGAATAAAGTAGATACATGAACATTAAATTAAAAAATATACCAGAACTAGAAGCTATTTGTAAAGATATACGGAAAGAGATTTTGAGAGTTGTAAGCAAAAATGGTGGTCATTTAAGCTCAACACTTGGTGCAACAGAGTTGATTGTTGCGATGCATAAGGTGTTTGATTCAAAAAAAGACCCTTTTATATTTGATGTATCTCATCAAGCATATGCACATAAACTTTTAACAGACAGATGGGAGGTATTTGATACTTTGCGTCAGTTTAATGGTATGTGTGGATATACAAAACCAAGTGAGTCAGAACATGACTATTTTGTGGCTGGACATAGTTCCACCTCAATCTCCTTAGGTGTTGGTGCTGCTAAGGCTATTGCCCTTAAGGGGGAGGAAGACTCCAGAGTTCCTGTTATAATGATAGGTGATGGTTCGATGACAGCAGGTATGGTTTATGAAGCTTTGAATGAGTTGGGCGATAAAAAATATCCAATGGTTATTATTTTAAATGATAATGAGATGAGTATTGCAAAACCCATAGGTGCACTTAGTCGGATGTTAAGTTCAGCAATGGCTGGACCATTTTACCAAAAGTTTAAAAAACATACTGAAAACTTTGTAGATAATTTTGGTGATGGTGCCCATTATATTGCTAAAAAGATGGAGGAGTCTTTAAAGTTAATTACCCCTGGAATTATGTTTGAAGAGATGGGTATTGATTATATCGGTCCTGTTGATGGGCACGATTTAAACTCTCTTGTTGATATTTTACAGCGTGCAAAAGGTTTGAAAAAGCCTGTAATAGTTCATGCTCAAACGCTCAAAGGCAAGGGCTATAATATTGCTGAGGGCAAAGAGGAAAAATGGCACGGTGTTGGTCCATTTGACATAAGTAATGGAGCAAGTGCTAAAAAAAGCTCTGGAAAAAGTGCCACACAAATCTATACAGAGGCTCTTTTACATTTAGCTAAAAATAATGAAAAAATTGTTGGAGCAACTGCTGCTATGCCAAGTGGAACTGGTTTAAGTGAATTAATGGAGACTTACCCTGATAGATTTTGGGATGTTGCAATAGCAGAGCAACACGCTGTTACTTCGATGTCAGCTTTAGCAAAAGAGGGTTTTAAACCATTTTGTACAATCTATTCAACATTTTTGCAGCGTGGTTTTGATCAAGTTATCCATGACACTTGTTTGATGGATTTACCAGTTGTTTTTGCACTTGACCGTGCCGGAATTGTTGGAGAGGATGGAGAGACTCATCAGGGTGTATTTGACATCAGTTTTTTACGAGCAATTCCAAATATGACCCTTTTTGCTCCAAGGGATGAAAAATCATTTCATCAAGCGATGGCTTTTGCATCTGAGTACCAACATCCCTGTTCTATAAGATATCCACGAGGCTCATTTACGCAGAGTGATTTACCTGAGTCAACTCCTTTTGAATTAGCAAAATCGCAACTACTTCGCTCAAACGCATCCGATATATTGTTTATAGGGTATGGAAATGGCGTTGGACGAGCGTATGAGACAGCGCAACATTTAGATGCAGATGTAAGTATATTAGATTTAAGATTTGTAAAACCGCTTGATGAAGAGATGCTCAAAGATTTAAGCACTAAACATAAAAAATGGTTTGTTTTTAGTGATAGTTCAAAAGCAGGTGGGGTAGGAAGTGCTATTTTAGAATTTTTATCTAAAGAGAAAATTTTAGATGTTGCTTGTGAGAGTTTTGAGTATGAAGATAAATTTATAACGCATGGCAATACAAAACTCGTAGAAGAATCTTTAGGACTTTTACCAGAACAATTAGCAAGTAGGGTTAAGTCCTAAGTCAAAAATAACATCAACCCAGTGGGTGATAGAGAGTTCTAGTGTTAGGCACATCTTTGCAGGAGTTACATCACAAATTTAATAAAGCCTGTTGATGGTTAAGTGTTTTATTAATCTATTGTAGCATTATTAAACCGCAAAACCTTCCTGTAATACCATCTGCCCTATAAGAAAAATATGTACTATTATTGCAACAACTACACTTGTTTGAAATTTCAATATTTTTTTCTTGAATGTTGGATGCTAAAAGCTGTTTTTTTAAAATCTTGCCTACATTCAAGTAATAACTATCATCTTTTTTCTCCATAGCATACTCTAGATTTAGACTTTTTGCTTCATTATAAATTTCACTGCCGACTTCATAACAGCAAGAACCAATACTCGCACCGATAGAGATAACAATATTTTTCACATCGCTTTGAAAGTCATTAGTGAAAGATTGAACTACATTTCTTACTATGTTTTTAAATGCTCCAGCTCGTCCAGCATGTGCCACTGCTATAACCTTTTGTGTATCATCATAAAAGAGAAGAGGGGCACAGTCTGCTACCATAACCATAAGGGGAGTATCTGTTTTATCTGTTATAAGTGCATCGCAAGTGGGTGGATTAAGAAAGTTATCATTTTCATCTACTATATGAATAATGTCTGAGTGGATTTGCTTCATATGGACAAGTGCATTTTTATCGTAGTGTAATTTTTTTGCTAGATATTGGTGGTTTTGTTTTACATCAGAGCTATTATCTTCTACATGAAAGGCTACATTTAGAGAATTGTATGGCTGTTGACTTACTCCACCATCCTTAGTAGTAAAAGCATGAGTAAGATTTGTAAAATTGTTTAATAATTTACTTTGATAAATTTTCATATAATAATTATAACAGAAAATAAAGGCTTCATTTGAGCAAGATTAGCATATACCCAGTCACACTTGATGGCAATGACACATATAAAAAACGATTAGAGATAAAAGAGTACTTTCACAACACATATGAACTTTATGAGAAGGTTTTTGAACTACTAAAAGATGATAGTGTCTTTTATAAAAAATCAGAACTCACTCGCCATCCGATGATATTTTATTTCGGTCATACGGCAACATTTTTTGTCAATAAACTTATCAATATGAAAATAATTCAACAGAGGATAGATGCAAATTTTGAGTCTATTTTTGCTGTTGGTGTGGATGAGATGGCTTGGGATGATGTGGACTCAAAAAATTATGCATGGCCTAATGTAGATGAGGTTCGAGAGTACAGAGAGAAAGTAA
>JALSLJ010000051.1 GCA_026988315.1 Sulfurimonas sp.
GTGGTGGCTCAAATGCTCTTGGTCTTTTTACAGGCTTTATAGATGATGATGTCAAACTCCATGGTGTTGAACCTTTAGGTATCGGCACAAAACTTGGGCAACACGCCGCAAGTCTCACTTATGGAGAGGAGGGAATTATGCACGGTTTTAACTCTATCATGCTTAAAGATGAGAAGGGAGAGCCTGCCCCTGTTTACTCTATTGGTTCGGGTATTGATTATCCATCGGTAGGACCTGAGCATGCTTACCTGCACGATATCGGTCGGACAATAGTGGGTACATGTAATGATGCTGATGCAGTTGATGCTTTTTATAAACTTTCACAACTTGAGGGGATTACTCCAGCACTAGAGTCTGCTCATGCTGTTGCCTATGCGATGAAACTAGCAAAAGAAAATCCAGATGACACTATCTTAATCAACCTGAGCGGTCGTGGTGATAAAGATATAGATTTTGTTGTAGAGCATCATCCAATCCCTACAAAATAAAAAGGTGCAGAGCACCTTTTTTTAATTAATTGTAATAACTTTAGCTTTTGGTTTTATAATCTCTTTTTTTGGTATGCTAAGGGTTAAAACACCATCTTTATACTTCGCTTCTAACTTCGCATGATCAGCATCTTCTGGAAGTTGTACCATCTTTTCAAATGAGCCATAAAACATCTCTTGACGGACATAGCCCTTTTGCTCCTCTTTTGTTTTAGACTCTTTTTTACCCTCAATAGTGAGAATATTGTCGTCATTTATCGTCAGTTTTATATTCTCTTTTGGCACACCTGCTAAAGAAAACTCGTAAATATAAGCATCTTTTTTATTTTGAATATCGACTCTTGGATACCCAAAATTTGCAATCTTTGCGTAAGAGAAGTGATCTTGCATCATATTTTGAAAAATCTGATTCATTCTTGCAAATTCATCATCATAACCTACTGGATTTGCACTTAAGCTCGCAACTCCTAGCACAGATGCAGTGATCATACTCATTAATACTTTTTTCATCTTTTTCTCCTTATTTTATAGTGATATTTTTACTTTTTTTAGACTCTTCTTTCTCTATAGAGAGATAGAGTCTGCCGTTTTCAAACTTCGCCTTAATAGAGTCACGGTCTATATTGTTTCCAAGTAAAAAACTTCTTGAGATAAGTCCAAAGTTTGATTCACAAAGATAATAATCTTCCTCTTTAAGTTCATTTTTAAACTTTCTTACTGCCGTGACTGTAAGATAATCATCTTCAACTTTCAATTCTATATCTTCTTTTTTAACGCCTGGTAAATCAACTTCAATGTTATACACATCACTGTTATGCTTTGCTAAATTAGAAAATGGCAGATGAGAAGCTACATTGTGAAATGTATCTTTAAGCATCTCTAAACCAGTTTCAACTTTCTCTTCAACCTTATTTGTTAACTCTTTTGTTGTTTTTACGACATCCATGATACACCTCCTTACTCAATCTCAATTTTTTTCACACTGTCTGTAAGAACCGTAAGTTTAGGAATGATAATCTCTAAAACACCATTATCACTCGCAGCGCGGATATTTTCCACATCAACTTTTTCTGGCAAGGTAAAACTTCTGCTAAAAGAGCCATAGCGAGACTCAACCTTATAGTAATCTTCCTCTTTAAGCTCGTTTTTGATTTCACGCTTCCCCGAGATAGTCAGTACATTTTTATCCACACTAATCTCAACATCATCTTTCTCAATACCAGGAAGATCCACATCAATATGGTACGCCTCCTTGCCCTCTCTTGTATTGACCGCTGGGGTAAAATCAAAAACCTCCGCACTCTCCTCTCGCTCAAGTGAGTTAAAAAACTCATTAAAAAGATCTAAACTTCTATTTCTACTATATACAGGATTTCTAAATCGTGTCACTAACATCTCAAACTCCTTCAATATTTTTTTATTTACAGTGAAAGAGTAAAATATTTAGGAGGAAAGTTTTGCTACTTAAGTAGCATTTGCGAAGTTTTCTCTAAAAGTTTTTGAAAATTATTAATCTTGATATTTTTGCGTCCTGTCTGTATGAGTCCATCATCTTTGAGTTGTTTGAGGGTTCGCTCTATCACATGGCGGACGGTTCCGAGGAGTTTTGCTATCTCTGAGTTGGAGAGGTTGTTGAGAAGATTGTATCTGAAATGTTTCTCTGGATTGACATTGTCTATAAGAAGGTTGATGAGTCTATCTTTTGTATCATAGAGGGTGAGTTCGGTGGCTAGCTCCTCGGTGTGGCGCATCTGGGCTGCGAGATAGGGAAAAAATTTCTTGTTGAAACTTATGTCATTTTCGAGCCAGTGGCGTACTTTTTCTATGGGAAGCTCAAGCAGTGTACAATCTTGTAAAACCTCATAGGTGATCTCATGAGGCTGATTATCCAAAAGAGA
>JALSLJ010000052.1 GCA_026988315.1 Sulfurimonas sp.
CCAAAACTCCAGCGCTACATGTAGAGTTGGAGTCATTTATATCAAAAGAGAAACTAATACCATTTGTTTCATTGTAATCTTGTGAATTTCCACCTAAATAATCAGTAGCATTTATATCCATATGAAACTCTTCACCCGCATAAAACGAAGAGGTATTTAAATCCATATGAAACTCTTTTGGTCTTATAGCAAAGTTGTCGGTAGAAACTGTGGAGTTATCCTCATCTGTAAGCGGACAATTCTCATTTATATCTTTTTTCCAACTTATATGAACTCTTGTGTCTTTTATGGCTCTACTTATAAGAAATGTAGCATTTGAACTGTTTTGATCTCTAAAGTCAAGCTTAGTAACATTATTGTCAATTTTAGCACAAACTGTTCCATTGAATTCTTGATAATTAGTGCCGTTTTTATCAAGAGATACTACAGTTAAATTAAAATCTTGATTGACTATTTTTGTGGAGATATTTCTATCATTTATATTTCTAAAGGTATCCCATGCATCAAACTTATAGTTTTTTGGGTTATTGGCTTCTCGTATTACAATAGTACCTGAAAAAGCAAATATACCACCACTCTCTAGCACATGGTGTCTTTCTCTATCCTGATACACTGAATTATAACCATATTCGGACTTAGAATAATTTGATCCATCCTCATCTATTTGAAAGCCAACTTTTGTTTTGTCCAAAGCACATCTTCTAAACCACCCTCCATCATCTCCATTTTTTGAATTTTTATTTGCAGCTATAAGTGGTATCTTGGAATAGTGATTTATAAAACTTACCTCCTTACAAGTATCATCCCAGCCTTTAAAATAGTTACTTTTTCCTATTGTCTCAAATGTTATATTTTTATCATAGTTATCAACAACACTATCCTGTATGTTTGCTGGAGCAATCATATAGGCTATAGTTTCCTTTTTACTAATGTTTCCTTCATGTGTTTCGCTTCTTTCCAAAGCAAGATATACACCAGAATCATTTACATCTATAGCTGTTGTTAAAAATGGAATAGATCTTTTAATTACATTTGAATTTGAAATATCAAGGCCTGTTTCGTTATTTATAGTTTGGATGTTTGCTACTGCTACAGGCTTACAGGTTTTAAATATTGTATTTATTTTTTGCCATTGACTACTATCAACAACTCCCCCTGTACTAGCTTGTTGATATTTTTTGGTATCAATACTGCCTACCTCAAAATATGTATGTCCTATTTTATGTAATCCTTTATTTACTGCTAAAAAGCTGATATTTTGATCATAATGAGGTCCATCTTCACCTTGTGGTTCACTCATTACGGCATCAAACCCATTTGTCGATATATTTTTTACTCTTACGGTTGCAGGATGATCTCCTCTTGTCGAAGAAACAACAAACACAACAGGAATTGACGAAAAACTCTCATTAAAGTCAACATGAGTCCAATGAGGAACATTTGTTGAAGTATTAAGTGTGATATGTGCTCCTTCAAATTCTAAAGGTATAGTTTTATAGTTTTTATTTAAACAACAAGGACAATACCTCTCACTCCCATCATAGTTTTTTCCACTTCTTTCATTGTTGTAGATTGATTCTATTTCTGTAGCTAATAAAGCTTTATCAAAAACTTTTACCTCATCTATATTGCCATCAAATTGACTCTGATTTACTTCATTTCCATCATTTCGCTCTCCACCGATAGAAGCTGCTCCTTCAGACTCTTTGAGTGTACCACTTACTGTCTGATTTACATCATCTAACTTACTACCATCTGATTTATAGACAATAAGCTCTTTTTGCATCGTACTTGCATCAAACCTTGCTACAACGAAGTACCATTTATTTGCTTGAATCTTATTATTACTATCTAAACTAACATGGTCTAATCCTCTTATGTAAAATCTTAATTTACCGCTTCCAGGATCACCATAACTGAGTGCATAATCTCCATTTTTATTATTTTTATCATCAGCAAATATTCTTCCGCCTCTATTTATGTTTTTTACTTTTATCCATGCTATTATAGTTCTGGAGTTCTTAAGTTTTGGAAAGTTATCTACCTCTATATACTGTTTTTGGGATGTATTAAATTTACCTACATGACACAATCCGCCACCTGCAGTTGTATTTGTCTCTGTATTGGCTCCATTTATAGCAGTTCCATTATAGTTATTTCCACTACTGTCTTTTACTTCACTATTTAAACCACTCCATAAACAGGAGTCTAAGTGGTAGTTTGCGATAGGCTTATAGCAAGAGCAAACTCTTACTAAACCATCATAATTTTTCCCACTCTTTTCATTATTGTATATCTGTTGTATTTTACTATAATTCAAAGCTTCATCAAATACTTTGACTTCATCTATATATCCCTTAAAACTGTAGTCTGAACTCAAACCGTATCCACCTATAGTTATAGTATCTGGTTGATCAATTTTAGTAACATTTGTATCTTTTTCATCAACTTTACTTCCATCAATATAAAGTTTTGCCTTAGAACCATTATAGGTATAAGTTAAAAGATGCCAATTTCCATCATGAAACCCATTGATAGACAAGTTATAGGAGACTTCTTGACTCCTAGTTTTTGAAGAATTTGTAGTCCATGCCCTAATAATTTTACCAGAACTATCATATGCTATTGCTGTGCTATAGTGATAATCACCACCATGACTGGAAAACTCCATAACTCTTCCATAGGAATCTTGCGTGCTAGTTGTATTTATCCAGACAGACAGTGTAACTGCGTTATTAAAGATAACATTAAAATCTCCCTCTACTTTATCATTAACCCCATCAAATTTACCTACATGACACAATCCGCCACCTGCAGTTGTATTTGTCTCTGTATCGGCTCCATCATAGGATTTTAAATCATATTGATTTAAACTACTATCTTTTACTTCACCGCTTGTTCCATTCCAACTACATTCGTCAAGACGATAGTTAACTACAGGAGTTAAACATTTTTCACAATACCTCTCACTCCCATCATAGTTTTTTCCACTTCTTTCATTGTTGTAGATTGATTCTATTTCTGTAGCTAATAAAGCTTTATCAAAAACTTTTACCTCATCTATATTGCCATCAAATTGACTCTGATTTACTTCATTTCCATCATTTCGCTCTCCACCGATAGAAGCTGCTCCTTCAGACTCTTTGAGTGTACCACTTACTGTCTGATTTACATCATCTAACTTACTACCATCTGATTTATAGACAATAAGCTCTTTTTGCATCGTACTTGCATCAAACCTTGCTACAACGAAGTACCATTTATTTGCTTGAATCTTATTATTACTATCTAAACTAACATGGTCTAATCCTCTTATGTAAAATCTTAATTTACCGCTTCCAGGATCACCATAACTGAGTGCATAATCTCCATTTTTATTATTTTTATCATCAGCAAATATTCTTCCGCCTCTATTTATGTTTTTTACTTTTATCCATGCTATTATAGTTCTGGAGTTCTTAAGTTTTGGAAAGTTATCTACCTCTATATACTGTTTTTGGGATGTATTAAATTTACCTACATGACACAATCCGCCACCTGCAGTTGTATTTGTCTCTGTATTGGCTCCATTTATAGCAGTTCCATTATAGTTATTTCCACTACTGTCTTTTACTTCACTATTTAAACCACTCCATAAACAGGAGTCTAAGTGGTAGTTTGCGATAGGCTGCGTTAGAGCAAAAAGAGGAGTAGAAAAAAACAACATAAAAACTAAAAAAATAGAGAACGGCAAAAACGAAGTCAAAGGGGCCAAAGTCAAAGGGGTCAGGGTTTGAATTTTGACTTTTTTCATAATTTTTACTTTAAAAAACATTATCAAAATCTATATATAAACTACATTTATCTAGTTCAAATTCATATTTATCATTGCTTGTAAGTTTTGCTTGAAACTCATATTTGCCATTTTTTAGTTCAAATATATCCACAATTTCACTGTTTGGCTCTACTAGCATATAAAACTTTACGCCACTTTTTTCGTATAGATCAAACTTTTCATTTATATCTTTTTTTGCTGTTGATTTTGAGAGGACTTCAACGATTAGAGGTGGTGTTTTAGAGAAGTATTGCCCTTTTGGGTCTTCGCAAAACAGAGCCACATCGGGTTGAACAACGCTAAACTCGTCAATCTTCCAGTCAATAGGTGCAATATAAATTTCACACTCTTTACAATTTAATGTTTTTGTTAACTCTCTTGCTAGATTTAAAACTAACCTCTGATGTTTTGGGTAGGGTGCTGGAGACATATCGTATGCTTCTCCATCTATAAGCTCCCATCTGCCTTCCCATGTGACATAATCACTCCATGTGAAAAAGTTTTTATCTACTGCTTGCATCTGACACCTCTTTTAACTCTTTTGTATATACTACTATTTTATTTCTACCGCTATTCTTTGCTTTATACATGGCTATATCGGCATTTTTTATCACTTGCCATGGACCTGCTTCATTGTTTCCAAAAAAAGCTATACCGGCACTAAAAGTTTTGCTTAATTTTTCTCCATTCAGATCAAAAACAGTTTGTTCAAATCTATCTTTTAGTTTTTCTATTGTCTCTTGTGCTTCATCTGTATGCGGCAAAAAGATCAAAAACTCCTCTCCACCAAATCTAAAAGCTATATCATACTGTTTCAAAGCCTTTTTAAACAGATCGCTCAATCCTTTTAAAACTTTATCTCCCGCATCATGTCCAAATGTATCGTTTACCTTTTTAAAATAATCTATATCTATCATACTTAGTGCATACTCTTTGTAACTTTTTATCTTTTTATCCATAAATATATCTAAGTATTTACGGTTATATAGTCCTGTTAGGCCATCAATCATATTTGACCTTTGTAAGATTTCAGTCAGTATCTTACTTTGCAGTACTGGTCTGGCTGATTCAAGATAGTTTCTTATGTATCCTATATTTTTTTTATTTTCCTGAAGTTCTGTTTTATTTAATGGTTTTATATTTAATATTAACGATATATTTTCATCTATAGGATAATTTATACACAGATACTCTTTTGTCGTCTGGCAAATCTTACATACATTTTTAAAATCATCACTCATAACTATAGAGTTTGTTCTGTAGGCTCTACATCTTTTACTCGTATCCATATCTGCGTCCATGCAAAATTTTTCTGGTGTATCATCATATATTAAAATTCTGATATCCTTTTTCACATCAACCTCATAAAAAGATAGATCCGAGAGATTTAGTTCTTCTTTAAATATCTGTATAAGCCTCTCATAAATCACCTCTTTAGCAACATCATGCTCTATAGTTCTCTTAAACTTATATATATTTGCTATATCCTCTATGACAGATTGGGCTTTTTCCAAAGGATTGTCGAACTTTTTCCCCCGTTCCGCTACAAAAAGTGAGATATCTCTCTCTATCAGACTTATAGTTTTTTCTAGCTTTGCAAACAGAGTATTCAACCAGATAAAAACTTCATTTGACCTAGAATCTCCTTTGACATCTATTCTAGAGGAGTAATCCCCTTTATCTGCTTTTTTAAGAGACTCTTTTATGAGCGAAAGTGCACTTATGTACGGCTTGAAAAATCTATCTATAAGATATATAAAAATTATCATAAATGCCAAAGTGACTATAAAAATCTTCAAAATAGTCTTAATGCTTTCAAATCTAGCATGACTCATATCAAATACCATACTTATACCACCAAGCACATCTCCCTCTTTTGCATTTGTATGACAACTCAGACAGTCAGGGTTTGATCTCGATGTTGCTATATAGGGTATGGTTATTCTCAAGGTTGGTTGCTCTATATCATCTTGTATGACTTTTTGTATCTTATTTGTACTTATCATCTTTTTGTCTATCTCATCTCTTATGGTCTCATTTTTAAAACCTTTTCCAAACAACTTTGTCACTTTATCAGTTCTAAATATCCAAGTATCCAATGCACCCGATGAGTTTTTGACATTATCTAAAAAGAGTTTTCTTTGGCTCATGGTTCCCGAAGCCATATGGGCAGTAAGTCCATCTCTAACGAGTAAAGCGATAGTCTCTGCCTTGTCAAACTCGTCATCTCTTGAGAATAATTTAAAGTTTACAGTTAAGACAACAATAAGAACTACCAAGAAAGAGAGCATAATCGCAGAAATTATCATAATAATCTTTTTATTTTCATACACAAAAAACTCCATTTGGATAGTATAACCACTAAATCTTACACCAAATCTCCTTAAAAAACAGACAATTAAACAACATTTCAATGCATTTTTTGTATAATCGCGTCATTTAAAACGATAGGATATTATTATTATGAGCGAAACTAGCACTATTTATAATCCAAAAGAGATAGAAGACAACTACTATAAGATCTGGGAAAGCAGAGGGTATTTTGAAGTTAATGGCAATGAAAATATACAAAAAGAGGGCAAAAACTTTTGTATCATGATGCCTCCTCCAAATGTCACGGGAAGCTTGCATATAGGGCATGCTCTTACCTTTACTCTCCAAGATATCATCACTCGATATAAAAGAATGGATGGTTTTAAGACTCTTTGGCAGCCAGGCACTGACCATGCGGGTATCGCCACTCAAAATGTAGTAGAAAAACAGCTTTTAGCTAAAGGAATTACCAAAGAGGAGATAGGCAGAGAAGAGTTTTTGAAAAAAGTTTGGGAGTGGAAAGAGTTCAGTGGTGGCGAGATAGTCCATCAAATGAGAAAACTTGGAATCAGCCCTGCTTGGAGTCGCCAAAGATTTACTATGGATGAGGGACTTAAGAGTGCGGTTAGAAAGTCATTTGTAAATCTTTACAATGAAGGCTTGATAGTTCGTGGAAATTATATGGTAAACTGGTGTACACACGATGGCGCCCTAAGCGATATAGAAGTAGAGTATGAACAGCATCAAGGCAAACTTTACCATCTGAAATACTTCTTAAAAGATTCAAATGATTTTCTAATAGTCGCCACAACCAGACCTGAAACTTACTTTGGCGATACCGCCGTCATGGTACATCCTGATGACGAGAGATACAAAAATCTAGTAGGCAAAAAAGTAGTGCTTCCTCTAATAAACCGTGAGATAGAGATCATCACAGATGAGCATGTAGATATGGAGTTTGGAACTGGTTGCGTTAAAGTCACGCCAGCTCACGATATAAATGACTATGAAGTCGGGAAAAGGCACAATCTCGAGTTTATCACTATATTTAACGAAGACGGCATCTTAAACGAAGAGTGTGGAGAGTTCAAAGGACAAGAGAGACTTGAAGCAAGAGAGCCAGTCGTGCAAAAGCTTCAAAGCGAAGGTTTTGTCGATAAGATAGAGGATTATGAAAATCAGGTGGGACACTGCTATAGATGCAAAAACGTCGTAGAACCGTACATCTCAAAACAGTGGTTTGTTAAAAAAGAGATAGCTGATGGTGCTATCAAAAAAGTAAATGAGCATTTAGCCGAATTTTACCCAGCTCACTGGATAAACTCATTTAATGCATGGATGAAAGATCTTCGGGATTGGTGCATATCTCGTCAACTTTGGTGGGGGCATCAGATACCAGTGTTTTATTGTCGTGATTGCGGAAATGAGTGGGCAAGCGAAGAGAAGACTCAAGAGGTATGCCCAAAATGTGGCAGTAAAAATATCTACCAAGACCCTGATGTTTTAGATACTTGGTTTAGCTCCGGTTTGTGGCCTTTTTCCACTCTTGGCTGGGGAAATGGCGAAAATCTAAAAAATCAAAAGTGGTTTGAGGGTGATTTGAAAGATTTTTATCCAAATTCACTTCTTATCACTGGATTTGATATACTCTTCTTTTGGGTCGCAAGAATGATGTTTCAAGGTGAACATGCTCTTGGAGAGTTACCATTTAAAGATGTATATCTCCACGCTCTTGTCAAAGATGAACACGGAGCAAAGATGAGCAAATCCAAAGGCAATGTGATAAATCCACTCGACACCATAGAGGAGTTTAGTGCCGATACACTTCGTTTTACTCTAGCAGTTTTGGCAGTGCAAGGCAGAGATATCAAGCTAAGTGGTGAAAAACTAGAACAGATAAGAAACTTCACAAACAAACTCTACAATGCTTCAAGATTTTTACAAATGCACGAAAAAAGCTTTGATGACTTAGAGAAGATAGAGATAAAAACTCCGCTTGGAGCCTACATGTACTCAAGATTTCAAGTTGCCATAAATGAGACTAGAGAGCATCTTGACAGGTATAGATTTAATGACGCAGCAACTACGCTATATAGATTTTTATGGGGCGAATTTTGCGATTGGGGTATAGAGCTTAGCAAAGCCGATAAAAGCAGCGTAAGAGAACTCGGAAGTATCTTCAAAGAGGCGATGAAACTGCTTCACCCTATAGCTCCTTTTATATCTGAATTTTTATATCAAGAACTCTCAGGCACAAAGTTACAAGAGTGTGAGTCTATAATGGTAAAATCTTACCCAAAAGCACAAAAAAGAGATCTACATGTAGAGAAAATTTTCGAGCTTGTCATAGAGGCGATAGTCAGCATAAGAAGAGCAAAGGCAAATATAGAACTAGGAAACAAAAAGATAGAAAATGCCAGCATCAAACTTCAAAACAGTGAACTTTTAAAAGATGCTGTGCCTTACATATCACTTCTTGCAAAAGTGCAAAATCTAAGCTTTACGAACAGCAAACTAGCAAACTCAGCTAGCGACATCAGCGATAACTTAGAAGTTTATATTCCGCTTGAAAATATAGATTTAAGCCCTATCATAGAGAGACTAAATGCACAAAAAACAAAACTAGAAAAAGAGATAGCAAAACTAAACGGTATGCTAGGAAATGAACGATTTGTCGCCAATGCCCCAAAAGAGGTAGTTGAGCAAAACAAAACTGCGCTAGAAGAGGCAAAAGCAAAATTTGACAAGATAGAAAAAGAGCTAAAGGAGCTAAACTAATGGATATATTTCAATCTATCATACTAGGCATCATCGAAGGATTCACAGAATTTCTTCCCATCTCATCAACTGGGCATATGATAGTAGCTAGTAAGTTTTTAGGCTTACCACAAAGTGAAAATATAAAAGCCTTTGAAGTTATCATTCAACTAGCAGCCATACTAGCAGTGGTGTTTGTCTATAAAGAGAAATTTAGCCTCAAAAAGATAGAACTGTGGAAGAGATTGATCGTAGCATATCTGCCTTTGGCAATAGTAGGTTTTATATTTAGACACCAGATAAAAGAGCTATTTTCTGTTCAGATAGTAGCTGTTATGTTTATAGTCGGGGGAGTTGTTTTTTTGATAGTAGAAAAATTTTACAAAGCCAAAGAGCACCTAATCACAAGCGTAGAGAGCGTCACAATAAAACAGTCATTTTGGATAGGCATAGCCCAAGTATTTGCCCTGATCCCAGGAACAAGCAGAGCAGGCTCAACCATCATAGGTGGACTTTTAGTAGGACTTGACAGAAAAACAAGTGCAGAGTTCAGCTTTTTGCTAGCATTTCCAGTGATGCTTACAGTAAGTGGATATGACCTACTCAAGCACTATCATGAGTTTTCAGCTCAAAATATAGATACTCTCATAGTCGGATTTATAGTCTCATTTATAGTAGCATTCATCACCATAAAACTCTTTTTATCGTTCTTAGACAAGTTTACATTTATAAGCTTTGGAGTATATAGGATTTTATTTGGTACTGCACTTTTAATGTTGCTTTAGCAAAGCTTAGATACAATAGTCTTTTAATTTTTCAAAAAAGGTTTACAATGTTCAAGAAAATCTTCCTTATCAGTTGTGTATTGATCTCATTTTCACTAGCTCAAATCTCACAAAGTGCTGCTATTTCAGCTATAAAAACAAATCCTGCACTATTAAATACTCCTCAAGCACAAGCCGAGATGGCAAAAAGAGGCATTAGCAAAAGTGAGGTACTATCTAAAATAGACGGCCAAAAGAGCTTAAAAAACAACAATATCGCAACAAAAAAGATACAAAATAAAATCTATATTTCAGGCGATACAGATAACATTAAAACTCAAAAACAATCAAAAACAGAAATCATAAATCAAAATAAAAATTCAACTTATATCAACCCTCTTGAGTACAAACAGAGTAAAACCTTGTTGCAAGAACTAAAAAAAGAACAATCACTCAAAAAACATAAAATTTTAAAAAGATATGGTATCAACTTTTTTCGCAACAGAAACAGTTTGGATTCCTCATCTATACCTGTTCCTGATTATTATATTTTAAGCGTTGGTGACAAGATATCTATATGGATATACGGAACTAAGAATGAGAACTTTTCTCTAGACATTGATAAAAACGGCAACATAAACATACCAAAATTTGGACCTTTGCATATTACCGGTTTAAAATTTGATGAAGCCAAAAGTTACATACAGAAAAGATTGAAAAAAGTGTATCAAAATACAAATATAGCTGTAAATATAACTGATTATTCAACTATTCAAGTAAATCTGGTAGGTGATGTTGTAGCACCCGGTGTTTACAATATAAGGTCTCTATCCACAATCAAAAATCTCCTTATCATAGCTCACGGTGTAAAACCTACAGGAAGCCTCAGAAATGTTGTTTTAAAAAGAGATGGTAATGTACTGGCTGTCATAGACTTTTATAAACTTCTACAAAATGGCGACACAGCCATGAACCTAATCTTAAGAGCAAACGACACTATCTTTATACCGAAAGCTAGAAAAATTGTGTCTATAGATGGCGAGGTTAACAATCCTGCAAAATTTGAACTAAAACCAAATGAAACTTTGAAAAAACTGCTACTTTTTGCAGGTGGGATCAAAGCAAATGCCAGTAAATTTGGATTTATTGTGAAACGCTATATAGATCATAAAAAACTAAAAACAATAGAAGTGGATTTTAAAAATAGCAAGAATTTTAAGCTACTAAATGGTGATAATGTTTATGTCTATAAAATTGACAAAGTTCATAAAGAGAGCATCTACCTATATGGGAATGTAGTCAGACCAGGAGAGAGGGAATTAGGCAAAGATAGAAGCCTAAGAAAATTGTTAAAAAGTGAGATATCAAAACTTACTCTAAAAGGAGTATTTCTTGATGACACCCTGTTTACTTATGCCCTCCTAAAGAGAAAAACCACAGATTTAAATAAAAAAGTCGAAAATTTTAATCTTTCAAATATACTTAGTGGGAAAAAAGATATAAAACTCAAAAATGATGACGAAATCTATATATTTAACAAATACAACTCAAATATAGCTCCATATGTAACTGTAAATGGTACAACGGTGATAAAATCTGGAAAATATAGATTCTATAAAAACATAACCATAAAAGATCTTCTTGCACTTGCTGGAACGACTACGGGCTTCAATAATTTTAGTGCCATTAAAATCACAACTTACCACACAAAAGATTTTATGCCAAAGATATCTATCTTGACATACAATATAGCAAAAAACTACAAACTAAATCCTTTCGATGAGATCGAAGTTTATGACTACTACAAACAACACCATGTGAGAACTTTCAATATATCTGGAGAGGTCAATTCACCAAGTAGATACACTCTAAACAAAAACGAAACCCTCATGCAGGCGATAAGAATAGCAGGTGGATTTACGCCAAAAGCATACAAAAAAGAGTTTGAAATCATAAGATACTATATATCTAACAACAAAAGAAAGAAAAAGCTCATAAAAGTTCCTTACTCTCAAATTGGAAATTTTTTGCTTAAAGATTATGACGAGATAAGTGTACATATCATACCAAACTGGAATGAAAGACAGACAGTTACTATAAAAGGAGAGGTTAACTTTCCTGGAACTTATGTCATAGAGGAAGGAGACAAACTAGCAGACATCATCAAAAGAGCTGGTGGATACACAAAAAATGCCTTCTTGGATGGCGCTATTTTTACAAGAGAATCCATAAAAAACCTACAAAGAAAAAGACTCAAACAATCCATCCTTGAGCTAAAACAGCAAGCACTTGCACTTAGTGTCAAGCCAAATGAAGTGGGACAAGGGGATAAAAAGGTAAATTTCATAGAGATTTCAAATATGATAGACAAAATCTCATCAGAAGCACAAAAACTGCAACCTATAGGCAGAATTTCAATCAAGCTAGAAAGAGATCTTGAAAAATTCAAAGACTCAAGATCAAATATAGCACTAAGGGGCATGGACAGCTTGACCATACCAACCAAAAACGATACTATCCTTATAGTCGGAGAGGTTATGAACTCTACAGCTATAGTCTATGCAAGTAATGATGTGAACTACTATATCCAAAATGCTGGGGGACTATCGCAAAAAGCTGACAGTTCAAATATCTTTGTGATTCATGCAAACGGAAGCGCACAGAAAGTCAAAAGAGGTTGGTTTAGCGATGTTTCAACTCACATCGTCAGAAGAGGCGATACTATCGTAGTACCACAAGAGTTAGTCACCACTTCTGGCATGCAAATCACAAAAGATATATCTTCTATTCTGTATAAGTTCGCACTTACTGCTGCTTCTATACATGCCGTAGGAGCACTATAGTCATGAATAGCACAAATAACATAAATTACATAGAAGAAGACGAGATAGACTTAAGAGAACTTTTTGCAACAATTTGGTCAAATAAATTTAAAATCATATTTTTTACTTTTATCGTAACTAGTTTAACTATAGTTTACGCTCTAAAGATACCAAACAGCTATAAGTCATCTGTAATCTTAGCACCTCAAGAGCAATCAAAAGGGATGAGCTTAGGGGGTCTTTCTGCATTGGCTGGCATGGCTGGCATAAATCTAGGTGGCGGAAGCATGGATGCATACAACTCACTAAATACGATCATAAACAACTATGGCTTTCAAAAAATGCTCATCAAAAAATACAACTTAAGTGAAAAGCTAACCAAAAAAGAGATGGATAAAAATCTAGTCTTTGCATTGGGGTATCGGGGTATATATGATCTATTTTCTTCAAACAAAAAAGGCGACAAAACACAAGATGAGATAGAGTTTGACACCATTAAACAACTAAAGAAGATCATATCTCTTAGTAGTGACAAAAAAAGTGGAGCGATAACACTCAGTGCAACACTCCCAGATAGATTTCTTGCAAAAAAATTGGTAGAGATATACCTAAGTGAATCCACGGCATATCTTAGAAAACTAGATATGCAAGATATAAACAAAAAGATAAAATACTATAAAAACGAACTAGCAAACATAAGTGACATAGAGTTAAAAACTCAAATCAGCCAACTGATGTCAGCCTTGGTTCAAAAAAGAGTCCTCTCAAATGCAAGTGAATTTTATGTAGTCAAAGAGATGACTAAGCCAGAAGTTGCCTACATAAAAGACAAAGCCAAACCAAAAAGAGCACTTATAGTCATAGTCGGATTTATCACTTCTATCATCTTGGCAATTTTCTTGGTATTTTTCTTAGAGTTTTTAAAAAACAACAAAGAAGAGAGTTAATTTATAGATTTAAATTTATAAGAGATACCCAAATCAAATACAAATGTATCCAAACTACCGCTCATAGCTTTTACTCTTCCGAAAGATCCTCGTATGCCTATGGAGTTGCTATATCGATACCCTAATCCAACCATAGGCTGAAACACCAAACCACTCCCAGTAGATACGCCTCCACCACCTGCTACACCCACTAACATCTTAGTAAAGAGATCAAACTTTTTTGTTATCTGTTTTCTTTTGCCAATTCCGATCAAACCGACAGCATACCCACCAGAGTTGCCACTATATGCACCCAAAGCTTCGCCTGTAAAGTAAAAGTCATTGTCCAGAAGCTTATCTATCTCAAAACCTATCAGATTTATGGCACTACTATCTGAGCCGCCTTTTCTTATGTTTTTATCGCTAAAATATCTCTGGTTGGAAAGATTTATATTCCACTCATAATCTCCAAAACTCTCATATGAGTTCAGTGGCTTCAGCCCTTTTCCAACTTCTAAAGAGTTAAATTTATAGTTAAAACCAAATTTGATAGCAGTGGCTTTAAAGTCTCCATCTATTGCTTGCATATGCCCTAGCTCTGCATCTATGGCAAACTTTTTATTTAACGATACATGTAGCCCTAGCGTCTCTTTGTGTACTACTCCACCGCTTGTATCTACTCTTCCTCCACCAGCAGCCCCAAGCGAAACTTTTGCATTTGCGCTCATGTTCTTAAAAATCGGCACTCTGTAACCAACGCCACCCAAAACCTCAGCATATCCATCTGCTCCACCGCCAGCCGCACCTGCAGTCTCAAGAAAACCAAATATATGCTTACTAAAGTATCTTCCATACTCAAAGCCTATCAAGCTCATATCTTTTTTGACCAATGCTCCAGAAGTATCTCTAACACCGCTTGGTATCATATATCTTTGAAGCGTAATAGCAAAATAACGACTACTCCAACCTATGCTTTTGCCAGATGTTTTCATAAAATCTTCAAGATCATCCATGATCATAGGAGAGTTGGTATTTTTCTTATGCACACTCTGAAATGGGATAACAAACTGCAGATAAACCTGATCGCTATCAATGTCTCCATTTGGAAACTTCACTTTGCTGTAACCAAAACCCAACTTATAACCATATAGTTCATATGAAACCGAGATATGAGGTCTAAGCATAAGTCCACCGCCTTGTGGCGCAGATCCACCTCCTCCACCACCCACAAATAAGCCCGCATCTAAAGATATATCTTTTGTGACATCATATCTATATCCAGCTTCCAAACCACCAGTAAAAAACCCTCCTCTTTTGCCAGAAACAGCGCTGTATATGCCCACACCCAAGTAAGCACTGTCAAAATCATACAAATAACTACTACCCAAAAGACCGAGATCCTCACCACCAGGTAGACTAAGCTCATCGTAGCTCAAAGTATAGTGCCCTTTTTGCACGAAAAGATCACCAGGGAAGAGTGGTGATATCATCAATAACATTGAAACAAATAGTTTGATCATTTTTATATACCTTTTTTATGCAAAACAACCATAGCTGTTTTATATACTATCTTTAGATCCAACCAAAAACTCCAATGTTTTATATAGTAGAGGTCATACATCAGCTTCTGTTTTGTATCTTCGATATTTGCACCATATGGATAGTTAACCTGTGCCCAACCTGTTATGCCAGGTCTTACTATGTGGCGTTGGTTGTCCATATCCATAAAAACCCTTTAATTTATTTTTTATTTTGTTTCTTACAAGCCCCAGCAGTAAGATTTTTTCTATTTTTCTTTAAAATCTTCTTTTTTATGCCTTTGACTTTGACAAACTCATTTACATTTTAAAACAGTGTGCTTTTCTATATGCTACGATAGCTTCAGCTTTTTTAGCACCAGCTCCATACAGTGAACTCAATTCTTTTAGATTTGCACTATTTGCATCAACAGCTCCAAAAACCAAACTAAACGCAATAAGTAACAACCCTAAAATCTTCATTTTCACACTCTCTAAATCAATTTATTAAATTATAATGGCTTATCCCTTAATCCCTATTGAAACTATTATTTCATATTAAAATGCTATCTAATAAATCTTTATAAAAAGTTGTCTAGATTTTTCAGGGCACTATCACTAACTCTACTGCTTGCTATATCACCCCTTACTATGCCTCTATTTATAATATGGTGAAACCTTATAGCTTCTATTCTTGTTTTTTTTGACATAACTATTTAAATAGTATATGACTTTGAATACCATTTTTTATATCATAAATTAGACTTTAAAGCCAGTTTTTGACGTTTGTTTTTCTGAGGGTATTATATATACTTAAATTCTAAACCTTTAAATACACAAAGTTTCTCTATATTATATCAACTATTTGTCTGATGATCAAATTCGGGCACTATCTCTTTAAGTTTTTCCAGTTTATCTTTGCATGTAAGCAATTCTTGCACATCAGCATTTAGCTTTTTCAAATCATATAGCGTTGGTCTTGCTACAGTTATAGAATCATAATCTGTTGCACAATCAGCATCATCTATAAGTAACTCTTCATAAAGTTTTTCTCCGGGACGAAGACCGCTAAATTTTATATTTATATTTTCTTTACC
>JALSLJ010000053.1 GCA_026988315.1 Sulfurimonas sp.
TCATCTATCTCTAAGGTAATATTTTTATTTTTACAAAGTAACTTTATAAGTTGTAGTGCTTTGGGACCTAATTCTATCTCTTTTTCCTGATAAAAAACTCTTTGTAGCTTCTGATTATAACAATAACCATCAGCCAATGCTAAAAATTCTTGCTCTTGCTTAGGAGAAGACTCCCCCATCTTATCACTCATCACTAACTTAGCTTTTGCTAACTGAAGTGTGACCAAAATTTCATCATCTCTATAGGGTTTCAAAAGATAGGCAAAGGCTTCTGAACGTACTGCAAAATCTATCATCTCTTGGTCTGAAAATGCTGTTAAAAATATAATCCCTATATTAGGGTCATGCTGGTGAATCTCCACAGCAGCATCTGCTCCCGAGATATTATCTTGTAACATAACATCCATAAAAATAATCTCTGGTTTGTCACTTTTAGCATGGCTAATTGCCTCTGCTCCTGTTGCCACAAGCCCTACAACTTCATATCCCTCATTCAGAAGAATCTTTTTAAGGTAAGTTGCAGGAATTAATTCATCTTCCACAATTAATATCTTCATCCCTTCAATCCTTTTAAACGAATTTTATATCTTAAGCCATGCGTATGGTCTATCTCCAATAGACCGTCTAACTGTTTGGTCGCCATTTCAATTAATGAAAAGCCAAAACCTTTTTGAAAAGTATCTAAGTCTATACCTTCTCCATCATCGCCATAAAAGAAGATAAACTCGTCATCTTCTTCTTTTAAGCCTATAGATATGCAACCCCTATTCTTTGGAAAAGCATATTTTAATGAATTGGTCATCAGTTCATTTATCATCAACCCAAACTGAACCATCTTCTCAATGCTTAATTTTAAAGTAACAACCTCTATTTTAACCTCTATCTCATGCCCCCTACTCTCTGCGTGTAAAATATGTGAGCTCAATTTTGTAACATACTCTTTAAACTCTATGTTAGCGACATTATCACAGGCATACAAAATCTCATGAGCCATTGCAATGGACTCTAAACGCAAACGATTTTGGTCAATAAGCTCATGAACCTCTTTAGAACTACTCTCAAACTTTTGTAAACCTAAAATAGAAGCTATAATATTTAAATTATTTTTAACTCTATGATGAACTTCTTTAAGTAAAAAGGTCTTTTGTCGGTTTGCCTCTTCAATTTCACGATATGAGTGTTCAATGGCAATATGATAAAACGCTCCAAAAGCCAAAATAAAGAGTAACGATATAATATAAGCACTCATTGAGGGTACATCATAAAGAAAAGGATGATTGTCAAAACGCATATATCCATAAATAAACACCATGCTTAAAGCAAAAAAATAGAGTAATAAGTGCAGAATAATCATTTTTCTTGAAAACAAAATAAATGCAATTAAAGGGATAAGTAAAGAAAATATAATTGAAATATGAAACTCATTATTAATGATAAAAGTAAAAATAACCAAAGTTGACATCCACATAAATACAATAGAGGCTAACTCCTCATTTTTATGTTTTAAATAAATCCTAAACATAATTACAGCAACAGCCATTGCAGTAATTTCAATTAAAGCATCACTATAATTTTGTATAAAAAAATCTATTATTGTTGCCACTAAATTTAAAACAATATAACTTCCATAAAATCCATAGAGTAACAATGATTTATAGTGCATATTTTGTAAACTTTTAAACATGTGATAATTATAGCAAACTAAAAAAGAAAACCGTAACGGAACGCTTAAATGATTTTTTATTGCTATAGTACAATTATCAAACATTAAGGATTTACAATGAAAAAATTAGGATTAATGCTTACTTCTCTCGTAGTAGCTACTACCCTTCAAGCAGATACCCTCATGGGAACATTCACAGGTCAACTTAGAGGTAGCGATACAAAAGATGTACAAACCTTAGACTTACATAGTGGTCTGTATCGTTATGAACTTGAACTTTCAGGAGACAAACGTGCAAGAGCAAAATTTAAAGTCACCCAAAGAAGATTAACAGGTATTAGAAAACATCCACTAACTGCTAAAAAATTGAAATCGGGTAGCACTCATTCTGGAACATTTAACATTGAAGTTAGGGGTATTGCAGGACAGAATACACAAGGAACACGAGAAGCAAGATTTGTCGTAAAGAAAAAAACAGGTCCGAGAAAAATCATTTATACTTTAAGAGTGTAGAAAAAATAAGTTTACGCTGTATAAATCAGAAATAGTATAATACTACTCTAACACTATT
>JALSLJ010000054.1 GCA_026988315.1 Sulfurimonas sp.
GAATTCTCTGAACAATTAGCTAGTAGATTCCAAGTCAAGCTTGGAATGACGGAGTCAGAGTGTAATTATATCATCTATTAAACTAACAAAAAAATATCACATTAAATTTTTTATATTATTATTGTTTTTAAAACAAGAGGCAGTTACTCAGGGTATAGAAAATGATGTTGTATTTGTTATAGGTTCAGAGTTTGGTCGTACACCTGGTTACAACGGCGGAAATGGAAAAGATCACTGGAGTGTAAGCTCTATGATGTTTATGGGAAAAGGGATTGAAGGTGGGAGAGTTATAGGTTCTTCAACACACAGACACTCTGCTGAAAAAGTAAATGCAACAACTTTAGTAAAAGATGAGAATGGAATAGAGATAACATATGCTCATGTTAACAAAGCTCTGCGAAAATTAGCAGGGATTGAGAATAATCAACTAATTACTCAGTACTATCCACTCTCAGGAGAGATAGAAGAGTTAAATCTATTTGCAGTACCTGCTCCAGAGCCAGTAGAAGAAACAGTTTAAACCATAAGAGTTATATATTTTAAATCTATAACTCTTTTACCTGCCAAGGAAGACCTTGACTCATCATCTCATCCATAAATGGGTCTGGATCAAGCTCTTCCATGTTAAAAACACCCTCACCACTCCACTTACCTTGAAGCATAAGTTTAGCCCCTATCATTGCAGGAACACCCGTAGAGTATGAAACACCTTGTGAATTAGTTTCAGCATAACAATCTTCATGATCTTTTACTTGGTAGATGTATATTTTTCGTCTCTTACCATCTTTAATCCCCTCTGCTACTATACCTATGTTTGTTTTTCCTGTAGTTCTAGGTCCTAAAGACGCTGGATCAGGTAGAAGAGTCTTTAAAAACTCCATAGGAACAATTTTTTGACCTTTGTGCTCAACCTCTTCAATCCCTAACATCCCAACATTTTCTAAACACTTCATATGTGTCAAATAACTCTGTCCAAATGTCATAAAAAATCGTATGCGTTTTAAACCTTTGATGTGTTTAACAAGTGACTCCATCTCTTCATGGTAAAGAAGATACGAATCCTTTTCTCCAATTTCAGGATAATCCCAAACCTGCATAATCTCCATAGGCTTTGTCTCTATCCATTCACCTTGCCCATCTTCATTTTTTTGCCAGTAACGACCATTTGCACTTACTTCTCTTAAGTTTATCTCAGGGTTAAAGTTTGTGGCAAAAGCGTATCCGTGATCACCTGCATTACAGTCCATAATATCTATGGTATGAATCTCATCAAAGTAATGTTTTTGAGCATAAGCACAAAACACATTTGTTGCCCCTGGGTCAAAACCACTTCCTAGAAGACCCATAATTCCAGCTTCTTTAAACTTTTCATCTCTAGCCCATTGAAGTTTATACTCAAACTTTGCCTCATCAGGATGTTCATAGTTTGCAGTATCAAGATAAGGAGTTTTTGTCGCAATACAAGCGTCCATAATAGTCAAGTCCTGATAAGGAAGAGCAACATTTATAACTATGTCTGCTTTACAAGACTCTATAAGCTCTATAACCTCTTGTGTAACATCAGCATCCACAGTTCTTATCTCTATGTCCGCATCTGTAAAATCATTTTTTATAATTTCACATCTACCTATACTTCGACTAGCAAGTACAATCTTTCCAAATACATCTGCATTTTGCACACACTTATGTACAACAACACGCCCTACTCCACCTGCACCAATTATTAAAGTTGTTTTCATAAAATCTCTCCTATAGTAATTCAAAAGCTATTATTAGTGTAGCCACCCAGATAAGACCCGTGAGAACTAGACTTAAAAAAACAAGCGTTGCACCAGCATCTTTTGCCTGTTTCGCCAATATGTGATACTCACTTGTAACTAAGTCAACTACTCTTTCTATGGAGCTGTTTGTTACCTCTGCCATGATTGGGATAAACAGAGATAAAAACAAGATACTTGCAAATCCAAAACTTATTGGCAATAACCAAGCCACGATGCCCATAACAAGAAAAAGTAATAGTTGCAGTTTAAATGAGCTCTCATTTTTAGTTATATCAACTAAACCTTCTATTGCATAACCTGTATTTTTAAATAGCGAATATTTTGGTTTATTTAGTTTCATATTTTTCCTTCAGTTTTATAATTATATCTCTTAATTTATCAGCTTTTATATCTTTTGGTACTGGCGATGAGAAATAAACATTTATTTCTCGTCTTCTAAAAAGTTTTTTTCTATTTGTAAGTTTGTACTTTGAAAAGATACTTCCAAAAGCACCATCTATAAAATACGGAATAATTACACCATCATAGTTTTGCCCAATCATCTCAAAACCGCTGTAAAATTTCTCTATCTCACCTGTTTTACTGATGCCACCCTCTGGATAGATAGCAACAACTTTCCCTGCATCTAGTCTTTGTGCAACCTCTTTAAAGGCATCTTTAGAAGCCTTAGGGGACACAGGAATCACTTCACCTGCCCTTACAACAGGACGAATAAATTTCTTATGATATATATCTCTATCCATCATATAACTTATGCGTCTTTTGATAGGAAGTTGCAGTATCATCCAGTCAATCCAGCTTACATGATTACCTAAAAATAAAACAGCACCATTTTCAGGAATATGCTCCAAACCAACATAGTTATAGCGATGACGAGTTTTAAAAAGCATCTCAAAAATTGCCCAAACTGTCATCACTTTATATCTTCTAATAACCATTAGACTCATGTATATTCCAACAAATCCCATCAGATAAAACAAAGACTCTCCATTCATCCCAAAATAAGCAAAAACAGTTGTAAGTGCTAAAAAAGTGAACATAAAAATATTTTGAACAAAATTACTTCCCGCTAAAACCGTACCAAGATGCACTCGTGGTGAGAGAAACTGTATGTGAGCATTGAGAGGTACCATCAAAAGACCTGCAAAGACTCCAAAAAGCATAAACAAAAGTGCCATAAGATTCATAGAAGTACAAAGAGGCACGACAAATACGATAACTGTAATGCCTATAGAACCAAGAGCAACAAGACCAGTATTTATATAGTATTTTGAAAATTTAGAGGCTATTATGGAGCCTACCACTATCCCAATCCCTGCTAATGCCATTACCCCTTGCACAAAGATAGTGTTAGTAACTCCAAGCTGGCTCTTTGCATACTCACCAAAAACAGCTAAAACAACCTGAGATATAGACCAAAAAAGACTCAGTGCAATTATGGCTTCGAAAACCTCTTTTTTTCTTGTAATTATTTTTAAATTCTTTCGTAAATAGACTCCACGGATGTAGCGTTTAAAATCAAATGTTTTTTGACTTTTTTCTTTCATCTTGTTTGGAAGTTTAGATGCTAAAAACCATTCAAGCACAGACCCAGCTACTAAAAGCCAACCAAGAGGAGCTATGATGGTTAGTATCTCCTCTTTTGATACAAAGTTATCTCCAACCATCCCCTCAAACAAAACTGTATAAAAGATTATTCCACTCAATATGGCAACTGTCGTAGTTGCTTGAATCAAGCCATTTCCAGCCGTTATAAATTTAATGCCAACCAACTCTTTAATATATCCATACTTAGCAGGTCCATAAATAGCACTTTGAAGTGCTAGTAAAAAAGTCATGCCAAATGCTACAAAAAACCACCCTTGATAGTAGGAGAGTGTAATCAGCAGAGTAATAAGAACCGCAAAAGCGGATGAATACTCCATAATCTTACTCTTTGAAAACCTATCAGCTAAAAAGCCTGATGGTGAAAACATCAAAATGAAAGGTAAAAGAATAAGTGCATTTACAATGGCAGTCAAGATAATCTGTAGCTCACCATCATATACTTTAAAGACAGTATTTTGGATAATAATTTTATGCCCTAAATCGGTAAAAGCATTCAGAAAAACAACTAAAATATAATTTATTATTCCGGTTATTGCGAATAATTTATTAGATGCCATTATTCCTCTTCGTAGTTTTCTTTATCATTTTCGGCTACTAAAGTTGTACTCCAACCCTCGTAATAGCCTTGAACTTTTTTAATCTCGCAAAATATCTCTTCTACCACTTTTTTCACTTCATCCTCAGTCACATTATGGTTTTTCACCATTGCAACACCATGTTCAAACTCTTCTGAACTTATATCATCTTTAAATGTATAACCCAAATTTGCATCAAGTAAAGTGTTTATAAATTTATTTTTTTGTGTAGGAGTAAGAAATGAAGCATAATGCTCAACATCTCTCTCAACACTCAAATCCTCACCCTCCTCTTCAAGCAAAAAGATGATTTTAGCACTTTGGATGTGAGCTAATTCCAACTCACTAGGAAAGAGTTGAGTCTCATAAAAGCCCCATTTTGTATCTCTAACTACATTACTCTCATAAACATAACCACTAGGTGTTACAACCTTACTTACAATTGTGTCAAGTTTTTTGGAGTCATTTGCACAAAAATAAAATTCACTCCAACCATCAACAACTCTACACCCAAGGTAATGAGCCTTATCTTCATACTCAAGTGCAATAATTAGTGACTCTTTAGTTTCCAAATACTCTTCATAACCATCTTTTGACTCATCAAAGCCGTCATATTTTAAAAACACACTAAAAAGCCAAGGATTATTAACTTTATACTCAGATGCATCGACATCTATCTCTATTTTAACCAACTCATTATTATCTATTCTACTAAATATTTCTCTCATACATCTCTTCTATAATTTTTATATAATTATAGCTGATTTTGCTAAGGTTATTAGCTATAATCACCAAAAGGATTTTGTAGTGAAACTAGTTATTGTATTTTTATCGTTAATATTAAGTAGTCAAATTTTATGTGCCAGTGAAATTGAAAGTTCTAAAAGCGAAAGTGAACTTAAAAAGATGATTGGTCGGATGCTTCTTGTTGGATTTCCTGATGAAAAGATTGACATAAACTCTACAATAATAAAACAGATTCAAAAGTATGATTTGGGCGGTGTGATTCTCTTTGACCGTTTTTACTCTGATAGAAGTAAAACCAAAAATATCTCTTCACCAAAGCAGCTTCAAGAACTTACATCCAAACTCAAAACATTTTCAAATAAGCCACTACTTATCTCTATTGACCAAGAAGGTGGAAAAGTAGCCCGTCTTAAACCTAAATATGGGTTTATTGAAATACCCTCAGCTAAAAATATTACATTCCTTGACCTAAACGATACTAAAGAAGTCTATAAAGTACAAGCCAAAATGCTTAATAGAAACGGGATAAACTGTAACTTTGCTCCCGTTGTTGATTTGGCTGTAAACCCTAAAAACAAAGTTATCGTTGGACTTGAACGCTCCTACGGAAATTCAAGTGATACAGTCACTAAATATGCAAAAATTGTAATAAAATCTCAAAAAGATGCAGGTATTAAAAGTGTTTTAAAACACTTCCCTGGTCATGGCTCTTCACTCGCTGATTCTCATAAAGGCTTTGTGGATGTAAGTGAGACTTGGAGTGAAATAGAGTTAGAACCTTATCAAAAACTGATAGACTCTCAAGAGGTTGAGATGATAATGACAGCTCATGTTTTTAACGCTCAACTCGACAAGAAATATCCTGCTACTTTATCTTACAAAACAAATACTAAACTATTAAGACAAAAGATGGGTTATGAGGGTGTCATCATTAGTGATGATTTGCAGATGCAAGCTATAAGCAAACACTACACACTCAAACAAACTGTTACTTTAGCTATAAACTCTGGTGTAGATATTCTTCTTTTTGGCAACCAACTTGCTAACCAAGATATAGATGAGTTAGTAGATGTTATCTACAAAGAGATAAAAAAAGGCAACATATCATATGATAGAATCAAAGAATCAAATAAAAGGATAGAACTACTTCATCTGAAGCCAAATATCACTTATAAACCCATAGATTTTACAGATAAGAGAATAGCTATGACAAAAGGTTATATAAAACAGCACTATGGTCTGGATGTAAAAAACATAGAGATAGAACCAAAAATAATTTTACTTCACTGGACAGCGGTTATGGACTTTGAAAAATGTTTTAAAAGACTAAAAAGTGAAAAACTTTACAGCGATAGAAGTGACATCTCAAGTGCTGGTGCTCTTAATGTTTCAGCTCACTTTCTTGTAAAGCGAGATGGAACTATCTACCAACTTATGCCTGATAACTGGATGGCACGTCATGTGATAGGTCTTAACTATTCAAGCATTGGGATTGAAAATATTGGTGGAGAAAACAATGCTAAAGAGGACTTAACTTTAGAACAAGTAAAAGCAAATATCGCTCTTGTTAAGTACCTCAAAGCGAAATATCCAAACATCGAGTATCTTATAGGTCACCATGAGTATAGAGGTATGGAAAAAAACAAACTTTGGTTAGAGTTAGATGCAGGGTATAGAACTCAAAAAGCTGACCCAGGGGATAAGTTTATGCAAAATGTTAGAGATAAAGTAAAATACTTAAAATTAAAAGATACAAATGAATAGTGCATTTTCAACCATAGACTGGCTTGTATTTTTAGCCTACTTTAGTATTCTTGGTATCACATCATACTTGCTCAGTCGTGCTAAGATAAAATCTTCCCGTGAGTATTTTATAAGCTCAAACTCCATGCCAATGTTTGCCGTGGCTATCTCAGTTTTAGCCACATCCCAATCAGCCGCTACTTTTTTAGGTGCTCCTGAATACTCATACTTACACGACTTTACTTTCATAGGTTTTTATTTTTCTGCACTTTTAGCAGTGATATTTGTAGCCTATGTTTTGATTCCAAAGTTTTATGCCATGAGAGCCGTAACAGTTTACGAACTACTTGAGAGTCGTTATGGTGAGAGTGCCAAAAAACAAGCTGGTGTGATGTTTTTGGTTGGGCGAGTTCTAGCAAGTGGCGCGAGACTCTACATCGGTGCTTTAGCTATTTCTATGATTTTGTTTGGTGACATTGCTCTTTTTCATGTTGTGATGTCTATTTTAGTGTTAATGTTTGGAGCTTTAGCATATACCTACTTTGGTGGTGTAAAATCTGTCATATTGAGTGACATCATCCAAGCTATAACCTATGTAGGAGCTGGTATCGCCGTTCTTGTTTTTCTCTGCTACTCTTTAGAAAATATTGACATCATCAACACACTTCAAGAAAACAACAAACTTAACTTCATCGATACATCACTAGATGGAAAGTTTAGTCTTATTGGGCTTTTAAGTGGATGGCTATTACTTAACATCGCCGCTTTTGGACTCGATCAAGATATGACACAAAGAGTTTTAAGTTGCAAGGATAAAAACGAGGCTGCAAAATCTTTAATAATCTCTATATTACTTACAATCCCCGTTGTACTTCTGTTTTTAGCCATAGGTTCATTGCTTTACCTTTTTTACCTTCAAGCGGATGTTACTCAAAATTTTGACGGAGAAAACATAACTATCTTTATGTACTACATCTTACATGAGATGCCAGAGGGATTAAAAGGTTTAGTAACCGTTGGAGCGATTGCTGCAGCACTCTCAAGTACAAACTCTGTTTTAGGTGCTATGGCTTCTGTTGCTGTTGAAGACCTCTATAAGCCGTGGAAACTAAAACAAGGTGATTTTGATGCAATGCACTTTGTAAAAGCTTCAAGAAAAGCAGTTTTATTTTTTGCAATAATTCTCTCACTTATGGCGATTGTGAGCTACTTTTGGCAGAGATATAGTGAGCTTTCACTTGTAAGCTTTGCACTTGGTGTGATGGCTTTTGCCTACACTGGACTTTTAGGCGTTTTCTTCTCGGCAATTTTTACTTCGAGAGGTAACTCAAAAACTGTTCTTTGGGCATTAATAGGCGGCTTTATGAGTGTTTTAGCACTCCAGCCTTATATTTTTGGCATCAATCTAGGTTTTTCATGGCAGATAGTTATAGGAACTCTTATAGCTTTTGGCATTATGCAAATGGGAAGTAATGATGAGTAAATTGTACATAGGTGTGATGAGCGGAACAAGTCTTGATGGGATTGATATAGCTCTTTGTGAGATTGATTCTCTAGGGTGCAAACTTATCTCAGCCAAAGAATACCCTTTTGATACAGAACTAAAAAACAAAGTTTTATCTATGATAGAAAATCAAGTGACACTCAAAGAGGTCGGAGAGTTAGATAGCCGCCTTGGCAAATTATTTGCAGACAAGATAAACACTTTTATAAAAGAAAAAGAGATAGAAGCTTCAACTATTACAGCCATAGGACTTCATGGTCAAACTCTCTGGCATGATCCAAATTCAAAGTACCCTTTTTCCATGCAACTTGGGAATGCAAATGTTGTAACAGCAGAAACGGGCATGAGCGTTGTGGCAGATTTTAGAGGAAAAGATGTAGCCCTCGGAGGTCAAGGAGCACCCTTTGCACCAGCATTTCATCAGTTTATATTTGGTACTTTAGAGAAAAAAGTAGCAGTTTTAAACATAGGTGGGATGGCAAACATAAGCATCTTAGGAGATAAGATCATAGGTTATGACATTGGATGTGGTAATGTTCTTATGGATATGTGGATTTCACAATGTAAAAATCTACCCTATGATAAAGATGGAGCTTTTGCAAAAAGTGGAACACCAAATCAAAACCTACTCGATATTATGCTAGATGATAATTACTTTAAAAAACTTCCCCCCAAAAGTACAGGGAGAGAGCACTTCAACCAAACATGGCTTGCAAATCATATGCCAATTTTTCAAACTATCAAAGATGAAGATATACAAGCGACCCTTCTTGAACTCACTGTGATAAGCATAGCCAATGAGGTAAAAAAAAGCCAAACCCAACTACTCATAGTTTGTGGTGGTGGTGCTAAAAACACTCTCTTAATGCAAAGGCTTCAAGAGGAACTTCAAGATATAGAAGTAGCTTGTAGCGATAAGTATGGTGTAAGTGGTGATTTTATGGAGGCTATGACTTTTGCGTGGTTAGCTTATAAGCGTATGCATAGTGAATTTGTAAAACTTAGCTCCATAACAGGAGCTAAAGAAGATAGTATATTAGGTGCTATTTACACTTAAAGTAGCTAAGTCCTAAATCAAAAAAGGATTATCAGCACGTTCTATGGCTTTACGACCTTTTTCTGAGGCTATGTTAAAGTGATGTAACAAAGTTGCCGCCTCTTTAAGTTTAGCTGCAATTTTTTCATCTACTGCATTAAGATTATGCTCATACGCTTTGCCTAAACTCTCCTCATCCATTTTAAATAACTCTTGGAGTTCAAGATGAATAGCAACTATACGCTCCATCAGTTCAAGGCTCTCATTTCTAGCTTTTAAGAATGCTGGTGATTTTTGAGCATACTCTTTCATATCATCAGGTGAGATGGAAGCCATCTGATTAAACATCTCTGTATATTCTTTAGTTTTTTGCGTAAAGTTTTGATTTAAAATAAAATTGTTTATTTTTAATTGAAATTTTGGAAACTCTTGTGAAAATTGTTCTTGATTTGGGTGCATTTTTTTTCCTTTAAAGAAGATTTTAGCGTATGTGATATTAATGTGCGTTTATAGATTAACTTTAGATATTTTCACTGACAAAATTTATAAAAATATAGTAAAATATAAACAAGATGAAGGAAGCAAATGTCAAAAAATATGCAAAAAATAAAAAATTGGTTACAAACTACACCATACAAATCATACACTATTTCAATAGCCTCAGCAGATGCTAGTTTTAGAAAATATTATAGGTTATATTTAGATGATAAAATTCTGCTTTTAATGGATTCATCTTTAGAAAAAGAGTCTTTGTCCCCTTTTTTGGATGTCACCAAAAGACTCTTGGATGTAGGTGTGAATGTACCTAATATAATTGAGCAAAACCTTGAAGATGGTTTTTTGATTATCAGTGACTTTGGAAACACTCATTATCTTGATGTGCTTGATGAAAAAAACTATAAAAATCTTTACACTAAGGCGATGGATCTCATTATAGATATGCAAAAAGCGGATGTTAGTAATCTTCCTGTTTATGACAAAGCTTTTTTACATTTTGAAATGGATTTGATGCAAGAGTGGTACTTGCAGAGGAACTTAAAAGTTGTTCTTGATGATTCACACAAAGAGATTATTGCCACCTCTTTAGATGCTATCTCAAATGTGGTGCTTGAGCAACCTCAAAATCTCTTTGTTCACCGTGATTTTCACTCACGAAATATTATGATTACGAGTGATAATAAACTCGGAATCATTGATTATCAAGATGCTATGAATGGTGCTATAACTTATGACTTGGTTTCACTTTTAAAAGATTGTTATATAGTGTATGAACGCATGGCAATAGAAAAACTTGCCTTAGAGTTTCGTGACAAAATGGGCTTGGATGTAGATGATGAAATATTTTTAAAATGGTTTGATTTTATGGGGATGCAAAGGCATATAAAAGTGTTGGGGATTTTTTCACGCCTTTATCTTCGTGATGGTAAAGATGGCTACTTAAAAGATATACCATTAACACTCAAATACCTACTAGATACTGCAAGTAGATATACAGAGACCAAAGAGCTTGCAAGACTTTTAAGGAGCGTTCAATGAAAGCGATGATTTTAGCTGCTGGTCGTGGTGAGAGGATGCGTCCACTTACAGACCATACCCCCAAACCGCTGCTTGAAGTTCATGGTAAACCTCTGATAGCTTGGCATATAGAAAAACTCTCATCTCTTGGCTTTAAAGAGATAATCATCAACATTGCATATCTAGGCTACAAAATACCTGAAACACTTGGCGATGGCTCCAAATGGGATGTGAAATTAACTTACTCAGATGAACAAAAGGAAGGGGTTTTAGAGAGTGCTGGTGGGATTCTCAAAGCACTACCACTTTTAGGAGATAAGACTTTTTTAGTGGTCAATGGCGATATTTGGTGCGACTATGAATTTGATGCTAATTTTGAACTCAAAGATCACTTAGCTCATCTTATTTTAGTTCCAAATCCACAACATAACTTAGAAGGTGACTTTGGACTGCAAGATGGCAGAATTTATAACAATAGTGAGAAAAGATACACTTTTTCTGGCATAGGCTACTACTCGCCTAAACTATTTCAAAATTTACCTTATGGAAAGAGTGCCTTAGCTCCCCTGCTTCGAGATGCTATAAAAAAAGAAAAAGTGAGTGGATATTTACACACAAAGATGTGGCATGACATAGGTACACCTCAGAGATTGGAGTTTGTTAACAAAGAGCTTATCTAATTTTGATACTATTAGAACCTAAAACAAATAAGGAAACCTAGTGACTAAACTCATCCTACCATTACTTTTAAGTACTCTACTTTTTGCCAAATACGACAACTGCGAATTTAAAAATAAACATTATGAAGATATTTGCGAAAAAGTTGTCAAAAATGGGGTTTCGTACAAGTATGCAAACGAGTTTTTACTCTCCTACTTTAGAACGAAAAAGTTTGATGAAGTGAGCTTTAAATATCTCCAGCCAAAATATATAAAACACCATAGAAAAAGTGAGAAAAAAGCTAACAATGTTCTAGTAAAACACATCCCTAAAATAGTGAAACATCTCCAAGAATACAAAGATGTTTATGACTATACAGAAAAAAAGTTTGGTGTAAATCGTGAAATAATTGCGGCTATTCTCATGAAAGAAACTAAACTTGGAAAAATCAAACCATCTCATGACGCTTTTATAGTTTTTAACACCCTTGTTGTAAGAACCCAGCCAAACTCAAAAAGGGAAAAATGGTTACTAAAGATGGGTAAAACAAATATGGCTTCCATAATCACCCACTGTTATAAAAAAGGTATTTATCCTGAGAACTGTAAACTCCCAAGTTCATACGCTGGAGCTGTTGGCATCCCGCAGTTTATGCCAAACAGTTTTGTGTATGCTGAGGGGTATAAAACTAAGTACGCAGACTTGACAAATATGGAAGATGCCATAGTCTCTGCTAGTAAATTTTTACATAAAAAAGCAAAGTTCAACACTCTTTTAGACTGGAATAAAGTCCCTGATATGGCTAAAATAGAATCTCAGTGGTATGATTATGAATTTAAACATGAAAACGCCTCATTTGTATATGAAAAGAGTAAAAAAACTGGCAAAACTTATGACTGTTTTACAGCTGGAAAAAATGAACTTGTGTATTTAAGAGACTATGCCAAAAAAATTATGCGTTATAATAACTCCTCTAACTACGCTGTTGGAGTACTAAGACTTGCTTATGATTCACATAATCTACTTAAGCAATAGTAGCTTTTAGAGTGTGAGACTCATTAGGTTTTAGCAGTATAAAATCATCCAAAGCATTTGCTGATTCTATACAAACAAAAGTCTCATAAGAGTCATTTTCCATTGCACTCATTTTTGAGCATTTTTCACACCATGGATTCCAAACCACAACAGATGCAGAACCCTCATTTTCTATATTGATAACTTTAGCTTTATCCACAAGTGAAATCACACTATCAACCTCTTGATAGACACGGTCAAGCTCTTCACTAAAGGTGATATCGCCAACTTGTTCCTGATGCTCACCTGTCAAAGCGTCATAGTAGCGTTTTTTGTCTAAACCGTGAACCGCTACATTTGAGATGTGAGAAATATTAAAGTAAGAGTGCAGTGCCTGTGTAATTTCAAAGCTCTTATCACACAAGTTAGTTGTAGTGAGTTCGATACTGAGTATAGTAGATACAGTTATCTTTACTAAAAGCTCAAAACGATAGGGAAACATAGCAAGTGATTGGGGGTAGTGTTGGAGTTTTAAAGTGACTTGCGTCGTATGAGTGTCAACCTCTTTGCTCTCCACATGCGAAAACATACTCGTTCTAGCAAAACCATGCTGGGGAAAACTTTCATCAGTTGCATGTTGCCCAAACCAAGGCCAACAAATTGGGATGCCACCACGGATAGCCTTACTATTCTCATAATCACTTGCCTGACTCATCCAAAGAATCGCTCTTTTATTATGAGGCTTAAACTCAAAAATATGAGCACCTTGAAGTGCTATTTTTGCGGATGCTGAGTCGTTATCTATAGAGATATATTCAAATCTATTTTGCATTTTTTTTAAACTAATCATAAGTTCTCCAAGGTGTGATTTTATACCATTTTAAAGCATAATGAAAAATAAAGGGGATAAATGAGCCTTAAGGAAAGATACTAGATTCTTTACTCACCTTATCCCCTCAAGATATTTGGCGACCCCATCTTCATCATTTGTGTGAGGCAAGATAATATCAGCATGAGATTTTAATTCATCATGAGCATTTGCCACAGCGATGGATATTTTAGCAAGTTTGAACATCCCAAGATCATTAAGATTATCACCAAAAACACTTAGATTTTCTAAATCAAAATCGCAATACTCTCTCACACTCTCAATCCCATGGGATTTATCAGCCTCTAGATTCAGTATAGTTAAAAAGTAACATCCCACATACGCCTCGGGAGCGAGAATAAACTTCAAAGTATCACCAAACATTTTTTGTAAATGTATATGTAAAGAGCGTAAAAGTTGCTCCTCGCCCATATATACAATCTTAAAGTTTTCATCCATAGCTCTGATATTTTTCAATTTTTGTAAATTGTCATCACCTCTGTAGCGGGATAATACCTCCACTTGATGTTGATTTAAAACAGTTGAGTAAATGAAAGCTTCACTCAGGTTTTGAGAATCAGTCATCGCTAATATAAAAGGGGTTATTCCAAACTTTAAACCCTCATCAACAATAACATCCCCAATCTCTTTGTTGATAAACTTAGTGTCTATAATTTTTCTATCCATAGTAGCAATGAGAGCACCATCAAGCAAAATCATAGGAACACTAATGTGAATCTCTTTTAAAAACTCCGCTGTCTTCTTGTATGTTCTTGCAGTTGCCACGCTAAGTATAGAGTTATGTGCTTTATCATTCCAAACTTTTTTAGTGTATGGACTTACAGATAAATCATTACGCAAAAATGTGTGGTCAAGATCTGTTATGTAAATGTTTTTCATAAGGTTAAGTCCTGAATCAAAAATAACACCCATAAAATAGGTAAAAATAACCAAACATCTAAAAAAAGATATATTTTCATAAAAAAACCTTTTTTTGAACTGAAAACATCCTATAAATGAGTGGTATATACATTTCTTTTTTATTAACTGATATAATAATTATATCAGTTAAATCTATCTTAGTGGCTTCTATATAAACATTACTTACTCTTCCACAAAACAAACATTATAACAACAAATATCATAATCATTAAAAAAAATTCAAATGAAGTTTACCATAAAAATACTAACTCCATTTTCGTTGAAGGGACATTATGTCCTTTTAACTCAACATCTAACAATTAACAGACATTTTATCTATAATAACGCAAAAATTCATGCAAAAAGGAGATTATTTATTTAAGAATATTATTGTAAATAATGATAAAAACTCAATTTAATTGCATTCTGACATATTTTTGACTAAATTAGCGTTTTATTGATTTTAGATAGGGTATTTTAATATTCTGTTAATTTTTAGTTAAAGATGGTTTATGCCATTGTCTAAATCGTTTTATGCAATTTAACTACTAATATTCTAAGGTTCAATGCTTCACTCATTCTCAAACCACACCCATACATAAGATGCACTATAATGCTGTAATCCAAAGGGATATTTTGTAATACTTTCTTTACTTCGTCTTAAGTAAGTGCAACGGGTATATGTTTTCTTTCTTGAGAGCGAAAAGCTTGAATATTCCACTCACTCATATCAACACCTAAGACCTCCTTGTATAAAAACAATATAGCCGAAAAAGCTTGATTTTGCGTTATTGGCGACACTTTATCTTTGACAGCCAGTTTTGTTAAATAACTTTCTATCTCAGCTTTTCCCATCTCAACAGGATGCTTTTTATTATGAAATAAAATATAATGCTTAATCCAATGAACATAAGTTTTTTCTATAGAAAAACTATAATGTTTGAAACGAATTTTATCTCGAACGAGATCCAATAATTTCTTTTTTGTCTCCATAATTCATCCTTCACTTAAGCTACATTATGTGTGTTATGTAAGATAAAGAAGATTTAACACACAAAGTGAGTGTTAAACTCTCTGAAAATTACTTAACACACACATAATATTTAAGCACTTTATAGTATTTTTATTCTTTTTCTCAAAAATATGACAAATAGACATATTTTCAGGACATACTATAATTTTAATACATACTATCTGTGATAGTTAATTATTATTTTTAAGGTTGTTTTATATAAAATGTGTTTGATTAAATAGTTATGTGTCTATCGTAAGCACCTTGCTTATGATGAGAAAATGTTAAAGAAGTTAAGACTGTAAAGAAGAGTTTACGAAGTTAAACGCAGAGAAGAAAAAGAA
>JALSLJ010000055.1 GCA_026988315.1 Sulfurimonas sp.
TTTTAAACTTTATGAAGTAAGTTCAAAAGAGGAAATTGTTCAGGAGATTCGCGCTGGTCGTGCTAAATCAGGACTTTATATACCAAAAACTTTCTCTAAGGAGCTTACAGACAACAAGCAACCAATAATTTTATTTTATGTGGACGGAACCATGCCATCTCTCACTACAGCTATGAAAAACCATTCAAATACTTTAACTGGCGAAGATGTTACCAATGATATGTACTTCTTAGATGAAAATGCATCAAATGTGCGTATAGCCCAAGAGCCTTTTAAGTTAGAAACTGAGGTGCTGTTTAATCCAGATGCAAAAGAAACATGGTTTTTTATACCTGGGGTTATTGGTGTTTTAATCATGCAAATAACACTTCTTTTAGCAGGTATCTCTGTAGTAAAAGAGAAAGAAAACCACACATTAGAACAAATATTTGTTAGCCCCATCTCAAAATCTAGCTTTGTAATAGGAAAAATTCTCCCTTATATATTTATCTCTTTATTTGAGTTTTATTTTATTTTAGTCTTAGGCTGGATATTTTTTAACATCCCAATCCCTCTAAGTGCTTATGGTGGCATATTTGCTCTATCTATAGTTTATACAAGTGCGATGATAGCACTGGGACTTTTTATTTCCATAATATCTCAGACGCAGCAACAAGCCATGTTTTTAGCAATTTTTATCATTATCCCATCTATACTTTTAGCAGGATTTTTATTTCCTATTGAGGCGATGCCAGAGTTTATACAGCCCGTATCATACATCATTCCCTTCACCTATTTTACAGAAATTATCCGAGGGCTGCTCATCAAAGAAACATTAATGATTGATTTACTTTATGACCACCTTGCCCTTTTTGGCTTTAGCATACTCTTTACTCTACTAAGCATACTTATGTTTAAAAAGCAACTTTTCACTCCAAGTACTAAATAAGGTATAATTGCATCAAAGGTAGATATATGTGTAATTTTAACAAACAAAACGAAGATACAAAAGTTTTCATCCATCTCTTGATGACAAAGTCTGCTCAATCTGTTGGCGGGGCTAACTTTTTTATAGGCTTAAGCGAGGCACTCAGGGCAACTAAACCTCATCCTCTTACCACTAATAAATGTCATATAAATTCAGACAATATAGTAATGAAATGGAATAAAATCATTTTTAAAGATAAACTAGAGGCTTTGGAGCAAATATTTTTAAATCACAAAAGTTCAGAATCTCAGGATTTTAATATCTTAGAAGCTGATAGTGATAAAAAGAAAAAACGAATCCTTAATGTTGTTAGAGCTTTAGCGCCTGTAGAGTTTGTTGTAACTCCTAAAAATCCAGATGAAGGAGAGGGGTTTAGTTTTACAGTATTTGAAACTATTGAAGATGATTATGTAAAAATAAACTCTCTCTTTATGGCTTTGTTTTTCTGTTCAGTAGAATATACTAAAAAAGCTTTAAAATATACTATTTAAAAATAAAAGGAAAAAAATGAGTCTAATCACCATATGGCATAATCCAAGATGCTCAAAGTCTCGTGCAGCGATTGAAATACTTGAGAAAAACAATTGTGAAACGGAAGTTGTAAAATACTTAGAAATAAATCCTGATGAAACTCAAATAAAATCTATTTTAAAGATGTTAGGCATTAGTCCAAGGGAATTGATGAGAACTAAAGAGGATATATATAAAGAGTTAAACCTCAAAGATATAAAAAGTGAAGAAAAACTAATCGAGGCTATGGCACAAAATCCAAAACTGATAGAAAGACCCATCATCATTAAAAACGCAGAGGCGATTATTGGTCGTCCAACGGAGAAGATTGCTGAATTTTTGAATTTATAAATTTCAGAACTCTTAAGAACAATTTAAATTAAACAATGCTAGAATTAAAAATAACAATTTATACTGCAAGATAATTACTAAAGCTCTTTGTTGGGGAAATTGTAGTGCGAGTTCATGATAAAAGACACTTTTGTGGGAAGACAATGCCAAACATTTTCTTTATACTACAACTTGTGATAATTTTTTTAACACTATACATACTCTATCAACTTAGCATATATTTTACTGTTGGTTTATCCGCTTTGTATTTTTGTGCTGTACTGGCTATTGTTGCAATAGCTTATTGCGCCAGCGTACGAAAGGATGTTATAAATCGCCAAAGTAGGCATTGCGATAGATTTGTAAATCAATAAAGAGCAAAAAGTTAAAGCTTTTCTATGCTTACGCCATTATCCTTAATAAATTTTGAAATCGTATCTGAATGGGTATGCTCGTACTCTTTTGCATACACAATTCTTTTAATTCCGCTTGCAATGAGATTTTTACTACATTCGCTACACGGCTCAAGTGTTACATATATTGTTGCGCCATCAATAGAGATACCCTCTCTTGCTGCCCATATAATAGCATTCATCTCAGCATGAATCTCGTATGTTTTTGACCATTCATGATGCTCTGATGTGTACTCCCCATCCCAATAATCACAGCAGTTTGTAAAGCCAGCTGGTGTTCCATTGTAGCCTGTACTTAGGATTCGTCCATCTTTTACTATTACTGCACCAACTTGTTTTGATACACACTTTGAAGCGGTCGCCAACTCTGTGGCTATATTGATAAAATTTTTATCACTTAGCATAGTTATCTTCTCATTATCAAACTTAAGTTTAAATATATTTATGGTATTATAACGCAAATTTTTACATATTTTGGAGTTACTATGGATACAAAACAAATTAAAGCATTGATGCGTGAATTCGACGAAAGCGGTCTTGCTAAATTAAAAATAACAAAAGAAGATTTTGCTATTGAATTAGAAAAAGCTACTGGCTTAGTTGCGGCACCTGTTGCAGCAGCGGCAGCACCTGTTGCAGCAGCAGTAGCACCTGCGGCACCTGTCGCAGCTGCACCAGCTGAAATCACTGGTGATGCTATCCTTTCTCCAATGGTAGGAACATTCTACCCATCTCCATCTCCAGATTCTCCCCCTTTTGTTAAAGTTGGAGACATTATCAAAAAAGGTCATGTAGTAGCGATTCTAGAAGCTATGAAAATCATGAATGAGCTTGAAGCTGACTTCGACTGTAAGATTATTGAAGTACTAGCAACAACTGGTCAAGCTGTTGAATATGATATGCCGCTATTCATAGTAGAAAGAGTATAGTTTTATGCAAGAAATAAAAAGAATTTTAGTTGCTAACCGCGGAGAGATTGCTCTTCGTGCGATTAGAACTATTAAAGAGATGGGTAAAGAGGCTGTTGCAGTTTACTCAACAGCCGATAAAGGGAATGCGTACCTTGATTTAGCTGATGCAGCAATTTGTATCGGTAATGGTCCAAGTAATGAAAGTTATTTGAGCATTCCAGCAATTATTTCTGCTGCTGAAATTAGTCACTGTGATGCAATTTTCCCAGGATATGGTTTCTTAAGTGAAAACCAACATTTTGTAGAGATTTGTACACACCACAAAATCAAGTTCATTGGACCAACACCTGAGGTTATGGTTTTAATGAGTGATAAATCAAAGGCAAAAGATGTAATGATTGCTGCTGATGTCCCTGTTGTTCCAGGTAGTGACGGTGCGATTGATGATATAGAAGATGCTAAAAAAAGAGCTAAGATAGTTGGATACCCTGTAATTCTTAAAGCTGCTCAAGGTGGTGGTGGTCGTGGAATGCGCGTTGTTGAAGAGGAAAGTTATCTTGAAAATGCATTTTTAGCAGCTGAAAGTGAAGCCATAACCGCATTTGGCGATGGCACTATTTATATGGAAAAATTCATCAAAGACCCTCGTCATATCGAAGTTCAAATCATGGCTGATGCCCATGGAAATGTTATCCATGTTGGAGAGCGTGACTGTTCTATGCAAAGGCGTCACCAAAAACTTATCGAAGAATCGCCTGCAATTGTCCTTCCACAAGAAGTAAGAGAAAGACTTTGGGATGCAGCTGTTCGTGCTACAAAATACATCAAGTACGAGGGTGCTGGTACATTTGAGTTCCTGCTTGATGCAAACCTAGATTTCTACTTTATGGAGATGAACACTCGTCTTCAAGTAGAACATACTGTATCTGAGATGGTAAGTGATTTAGACCTTGTCAAAATGATGATTGAGGTTGCTGAGGGCAAAGAGCTTCCTGCTCAAGATACTATTGTACTTAAAGGACATTCAATTGAGTGTCGCATCACGGCTGAAGACCCAGTTAAATTTTTACCATGTCCTGGTAAAATCAAAGAGTGGATTGCTCCAGGCGGAAAAGATGTTCGTATAGATACTCATTCTCACGCTGGTTATATTGTTCCTATGATTTATGACTCTATGATTGGTAAACTTATAGTTTACGGCAAAGATAGAGAAGAAGCGATTGCTAGAATGCATAGAGCCTTAAGTGAATTTAAGATTACAGGAATCAAAACTACAATTCCATTCCATAAAAAAATGATGGAGAATCCTGACTTTATCTCAAACAACTTCAATACAAAATATTTAGAAAATTATAACGGCTAAATTCTAGCTGTTATACCCTTTCTCGCAAATCCTTACTCTGGCATCCTAATAGTTTTTATATCTGCATTATGGCGAAGTCTTGCGAAGTAATCACCTAAAACTTCTTCCCTTTGTTGAGACATAATGATATTTATTATCTGATTTTTTACACCCTCTAGCCCACTTTCTTTAGCTGATTCTATCTCTTTTAGATAAAAACTTATATATCCGCCTTGACCATCAGGAACAATTGTGGTGAAACTATTTAGTGGAGTTTTTTCTAGTAATACTGCTAGCTCTGGAGAGATTTTGTTGTACTCCAATGCTTGTTCTTGCGTTTGTATATCTGGAGCATAAAGCATTGGGTTGTCTATTTTTTCTTGTAGCCTTGCTCTATCTTTTGAGTTGTATATTACCACTGTAAATGAATTTGGATGTGTAAACTCACCTTTGTGCATTTTATAATAATCTTCTATCTCACTCTCGCTAGGCTGTGAAATTTGCGAATAAGCAATAGCAGAATAAAGCTTCTGTGAAAGCATTCTCTGTTTGATGCTTTTCTTTAGCTCGGTTGATGTCATTCCATTGGACTCTCTTATAGCATCGTAAAATTCACTCACGCTCATGTTGTTTCTTGCAGCTGTCTTTTTAATCTCTTCATATACTTCACTTGTAGTTACATTGATTTTCCTCTCTTTTGTCTCTAACTCTTCTAATTTTTTACGGATAAGGATATCAGTTGCCCTCTTGAGATCCACTTTAGAAGTTTGCATCTCTTTTTCAATCTCGTAAAGAGTGATAGGAGTTCCCTTAACAACAACAGCCACACCACCAACTAATTCAGCACTTAAAGAGGCAACAAAAACCACAGATAATAAAAATTTATACATATATGTTCACTTTATCAAAAATAAGTTGCTATTTTACCCTTATTTAACCAATGTTAGCCTAAAATTCCATTACATATAATTTAAAGGCATATCAATGGTTGTTACTCGTTTTGCTCCAAGCCCTACAGGCTACCTTCATATAGGTGGTCTGAGAACTGCACTCTTCTCTTATCTTTGGGCGAAAAAAAATGGTGGTAAGTTTGTTCTGCGTATCGAAGATACTGATAAAGCTAGAAACTCTCAAGAAGCTACTCAAGCTATCTTAGAAGCATTTGAATGGCTAGGTCTTAAGCATGACGGTGATATAACATATCAGTCTCAAAGAGATGATATCTATGCAAAATATATCCAACAACTATTAGATGAGGGGAAAGCATATAGATGCTACATGTCAAAAGAGGAGCTAACACAAATTCGTGAAACTCAAATGGCAAATAAAGAGCGTACAAAGTATAACGGCAAATACCGTGACTTTAAAGGGACTGTAGAGGGTGTTGAGCCAGTTATCCGTATCAAAGCTCCTTTAAGCGGGGAGATTATAGTTCGTGATGGGGTAAAAGGAGATGTTAGCTTTCAATCTGAAGATATCTTAGATGATTTCGTAATCGCTAGAGCAGACGGTACGCCAACATATAACTTTGTTGTAGCAGTAGATGATCACTTAATGGGTATCAATGAGGTTATCCGTGGGGATGATCATCTATCAAATACTCCGAAACAAATAGTGGTTTATGAAGCTCTTGGATTTGATTTACCTAAGTTTTACCATGTTCCAATGATTCATAACTCTGCAGGTAAAAAACTCTCAAAACGAGATGGCGCTACAGATGTTATGGCTTATAAAGAGATGGGGTACACTCCAGCTGCACTTTTGAATTTCTTAGTTCGTCTTGGTTGGAGCTATAGTGATCAAGAGATTTTTTCTATGGATGAGATGATGGAACTTTTTGATCCAAAAGATATAAATAAGTCAGCCTCTATCTACAATACTGAAAAACTTGATTGGCTCAATGCCCATTATCTTAAAAACACTCCAAACACCACTCTCGCTCAATTTTTAGAAGAGTATGATTTAGTGCTTGCTTCTCATGATAAAAAAGAGATTTTACTTGATGAATTAAAAGAAAGAGCAAAAACTTTAAAAGAGATGGCAGCACTCGTAAAAGAGATAATCCACACACCAAACAGCTATGATGCAAAAGCTGTTAAAAAAGCTTTTAAAGAGGGTTTTGTTGACATTTTAAATGCCTTTGCTTCTAAAGTAGAAAGTTGCCAGGAGCTTCATCTTCCAAATGATTATCACCACCTTATGCAAGAGGTTGTAGATGAGTTAGAAATCGGTTTTGGAAAAATTGGTCAACCTCTTCGTGTTGCACTTCTTGGAAAACTCTCTGGACCTGGACTTGATAGCGTCATGGCAATTATAGGAAGAGAGGAAACTCTCCTTAGAATACATAATGCAATAAGTGCCAATTCCTAGTATATATTAGGTTCTAAGCTTTGCAAAGCTTAGAACCTAATAGATTTAATCTAATTCAGCTAATTTTTCTTCATACTCTTCTAATTTTTCATCGAGCTGTGTTTGAACAACTTCTAAGCGCTCAAACTTCTCTTCAACTTCTCTCTCTATCTCTGAGACAAGTTTTGAAAGCTCCATTACCTTAGAACTATCTGAGTTATTTGAAGCAACTATTAACTCTTCATGATGTCCTTCCAGTTCTTCTTCGCCATCCATAATAAACTTTTCTAACCTTGTAACCTCTTTTTTGAGAGGGGATGTAATTTTACTTCTCTCCTGGATAATTGCAGCACGAAGCTTTTTATTCTCTTTTTTATTTATTTTTGGTGTTTTGACTTCTTTTAGCTCTTCTCCATCCTCAGACTCCCACCCAATTTTCTTTAAGAAAAGGTCGTACCCGCCATCAAAATACTCAGCTCCCTCTTTAGCAAAAATTATCAGCCTATCGGCTACACGACGAAGCAATTCTTCGGAGTGAGTTACTATAATAACCGCACCTTTAAAGTTTGTTATTGCATCTATTAAAGCTTCTATAGAATCCATATCAAGGTGGTTAGTTGGCTCATCTAAGAAAAGTAGATTTACCTCTCTTGCCAAAATTTGCCCAAGCATTACACGGCTTTTTTCACCACCAGAGAGCAGAGATATTTTCTTTTTTGCACTATCTCCACTAAACATCATAGCCCCGCAAATACTTCTAACTGAAGACTCTGAAAGTTTTGAATTTCCTATATAAATCTCATCCATTATGGTATTTTTAGGATTGAGATGTGAGATATTTGTTTGTCCAAAATGAGCGAAAGATGTAGTTGTATGAAGATTAGTTATTCCGCTTAAGTGCTTTAACTCACCCGCTATTGTGTTTAAAAGAGTTGACTTCCCCTTGCCGTTTTTGCCGATAATCCCAAGACACTCACCTTTTTCAAGAGTAAAAGATATATCTTTAAATAAAATATTATCAGGCGTATAACCAAAACTTAAATCTTTCACATCCAAAAGAACTTTTGCAGGGGTTTCTTTGAAGTTAAAATCAAACTTCAAGTTAGAATCAAATCCAATATCTTCTAATCTATCCATCTTCTCTAACTGTTTCACTTTTGATTGAGCGAGTGATGCTGTGGATGCACGGGCTTTGTTTTTCGCTATAAACTCTTCAAGCTCTTTTACTTTTTTGTCTTGAGCTATTTTTTGTTTTGCATGCAATTCATCATTTGCATTTAGTTGCTCGTAAAATTTATGAGTATCTCCAGAGATGAGAGTTAGATTTTTTCGTATTATCCCCATAGTATGCGTAGAGACTGCATCCATAAAATTTCTATCGTGAGTGATTAAAATAACTTCACCCTCAAAAGCTCTTAAAAAAGTTTTTAGCCATCGAAGAGAGACTATATCGAGGTAGTTGGTAGGCTCATCTAAAAGAAGTAAATTCGGCTCAGTCACAAGAAGTTTAGCAAGGTTAATTCGTATCTGATACCCTCCAGAAAAAGAAAGCGGGTCTTTATCTAAGTCCTCTTGAGTAAATCCCAAACCAAAAAGAATCTTCTCAACTCTGTAAACATCATACTTTATCTCCTCTTCTAGTGCAAGTGCTGCTTCTTCTTTTAGAGTTGATTCTGAAAATTCCAAATGCTGCTTAAGTGAACCTATTTTATACCCTTTTGGGATAACAACTTCACCACTATCTGGAGAATCTTCCCCTAAGATGAGCTTAAAAAGTGTTGATTTTCCACTTCCGTTACGCCCCACAAGACCGATTCTGTTTCCACTGTTAAGCTTAAAGTTCAAGTTAGAAAAAAGTTCTTGGCTTGAGAAACTTTTTGAAATATTTATAAGTTGTATCATAAGACTCTTTTTGTTTTAGTATGAGAATTATAACAAGTTATCAAGCTATAAACTGTAGATATTGCTTAACTTTTACTTAATTAACAATTCATTCAGATAGAATTTAATTGATAATATAGAGATGTTTCAAAGCTTTTTTACAATGTGATCTGCTACCCTAAATGAATTTGCATAAATAGTCCAAGTGTATGGCACACTGCCCCCTGTTGGCATGAACGAGGCATCTGTTACATATAGATTGTCTAACTCATGCGCTTTACAGTTAACATCGAGTACGGAGTTACGAGCATCATTTGCAAACCTACATCCACCAGCGACTAAGTTTGGTGGCGGGGATGCGGATATGCTTGCACTTATCTCTTTTGCTCCCATATTCTCTAACACTTTTTTTGCTTTTTCGGCCAAAAAACTACCCACTTTTAAATCATGTGGATGTCCGTAAAGGTTTATGACACCTACTGGAACTCCGTATTTGTCCTGAAGCTTTTTATCAACACTTACATTACAATAATCAGTAGGCAACCAATCGTTAAAAACTTCAAAAGTCAGTACTCTGGATGTTGTTAATGTTTTGTGAATTTTCTTTTGAAGCGCTGTGCCCCACATAATGTTGCCATTTGCATCATAAAACTCTCTTTTAGCACGAGATATGATGTTGGCATGTTCAAACAAAAAGTCTATGGTCCCACCTTTATAGCTCTTATCTGCATCCTTATACTCATACCAGTCTTGCAAAGAGCGATTTAAAAAAAGTCCCGGTTGCATGAGCTCCTCTTGTTGCGTTTTTGTTAGAGAATCAAAATGAAATCTTCCTTCTCCTACACCACCAGCTGAGAAAATTAAATTTTTACCAACTTGTCCGTTATTGTTAGCTATTCCATTTGGAAAGTATTTGTTTTTAGAGTTTAAAAGTAAACGGGAACTCTCTATTGCTTGAGCCGCTACAACAAAGATGCGAGCTTCTATAGCATGGCTTTTTAAATCTTTGTCATAATAATGAGCAGATATAATTTTTGTTGCATCGCTCTGTAGTTTATACACAAAAGCCTCTGGGACTATCTTGGCTTTACACTTTTGTAAAAGAGCAGCACTTGCGCTCCCTTTTGCTCCCGTTGCACATCCGTAACTGCCACAAAAGTTTGAGTATGAACATCCACTACGCCCTAATGCCCCTTGAGATAAAATAGCACGAGGGGTATGAATGCTCTCAAAACCCAAAATTTTACAGCTTGCATCAAACCATTTTGTGACTCCATTTACCTCTAAAGCGGGATATGGAAATTCTAAACTTGAGCGGGGTTCTGCAAACTTATGTTTAGTAACAACGCCTGAAACACCGATAATCTTCTCAACCTTTGCATAGTAAGGTTCTAAATCCTCATAAGATATAGGCCAGTCAACTACATTTGCTCCCTTTATCTCCCCATAAACACTTTTGAGGCGAAAATCATTTGGTTTCATTCTGTGAAAAAACCCGCTCATGAGATTTGATGAACCTCCAACCATTGAGCCATTCCAAAAGCTCCAATCATACTCAGAACCCTCATATCGCGTGATGGAACCATCTTTATTACGCTCATTTATAATGTGTTGCTCCTCTTTTAAGAGCGGAGTAAACATATCACGACGAGAAACAGCTAACTCATCTTTTGAAAAATCTTCTTCCCTATAGTGGTTCCCTTTTTCAAGAACAACCACATGAAATCCAGCATTTGAAAGCTCATATGCTATAGGGGCTCCACCTGCTCCACTCCCAATAATGCAAACATCATACTTCATACAAGAGCCTTTGTTGGTCTAGGGTTTCCGCCCTTGTGATGAAGCCACTTCCATCCAGCTTGATTTTTATTTCCTCCATATATGGGATCACCTAGCATCGCCTCAAAAATATAAGTGAGTATTGTATCTATCCAGTTCTCACCCCATCTATATTTTGCAATATTTTTTAAAACATTTTGTCTCTCTTGAGACAAGAGTTGCATATATGTTTTTTTATACATCTTTATCGACTCTTCGTTGAGCCATTGCACACCGTTTCTTATAAATGCTTTATGTGAATCGCTTACACGGGAATGATGGAGTATCGTTACAAGATAAGCATATGCGTTTATATCATTTGTGGTAGGTACATTTGAAGTGCTTGGAAATAGATCTTGCTGCACAAGCTCTATGGTTTGCAAAGGAGATACTGCTCCAAAGAGCTTACCCCCTGACATCACCAAAACAGCGCTAGTTAAAAAACTCTTTTTTAAAAAAGTTCGTCGTGATGTTAAAAACATAGTGTAAAGTAAAATTTACATTGAACCACACTTTCCTGCACCACATTTCATTGCTTTTTTAGGAGCTTTTGTATCATCACATGAACCACATGAGTTACTAGCGTTCATATCAGCTTTTTTATCGCTGCCACATTTTGAAGCAGATTTTACACCACTGCCACATTTGCCAGCACCACATTTCATAGCCTCTGCACTCAGAGAAGTTACACCTATACCTGTAAATAATATTGCACCGATAAAGAGTGCCACTAGATTAAATTTTTTCATTTTATGCTCCTATAAATTTTAGTTTAAAATTGTATCATAAAATAAGAAATATTTATTTTTGAATAGCTACAAATCTTCTTCTAACTTCTATAATCTTAACTTTAAATTATTAGATAAAAATGACAAGAGAGATTTATCTCTACTATGCTAGAATTTTTCATTACATTGATAGGATAAAAATGAATTTTCCAGATGAATGGACTCAAAAAGAGTATTTACAAAATAAAAAAAAGCTACAAAAAGATGGCGTAAAGGTTATCTTGGTAGATACTATTCTTTCCTCTATAGAAAAAGCGGATACTACCACCTATAACCCTTTTGAGCTCTCCAAAGAGCCTGAGGGCACCGTTTTTGTATTTTACTGTGACACGGGAAAAGCAACGCTCAATAGACTTCGTGAGTATAAAGCTAAATTTCCTATGCACCATTGCATTTCACTTAAAGGTGGCAGAGGATACTGGAGAAAAAACATGATGGTTCTTGATGACACAAACTAAACACTCGCAACTCCTTGATGAGTTTATCTCTCGAATTGACAAAGGACTCTTTTATGATGCACATGAAAGTTTAGAGAGCATCTGGTTTCCTCGAAGATTTGAAAACAACGACGAGATGAAACTTTTAAAAGGTTTTATCAATGCTGCTGTCTCTTTTGAACTATTACAAAGAGGAAGAGTCGAATCAAGCAAAAAAGTTTGGAAAAATTATCTAAAATATAAAGTATTGCTTCAAATCATACACTCACCACATCTAAATAAGTATCATCTTATCGCTTTACATCTGGAAAATATACATAACAGAAAGTCCAAAACTAAAATTTTAGTTTAAGCACAACTCACAAAATTACTCTAAATAATCCCATAAAATCACTAATTAATCACTCTTTTTGTGATATAATTTGCAAAAACATAGAAGGAAGTAAATGGATGATTTAAATATATCTAAGTACACAGACACAGCTATTGTTTATGCTAGTGAATATGGCTTAAAGATTTTAGCTGCTGCTCTTATATTTGTAATAGGGAGATGGGTTGTAAAAAAACTTACTGCTGTCACCAAAACTTTAATGCAAAAAGCGGAGATTGATCAAACTTTAGTAGAGTTTGCAGAGAGTCTTATATATTTTGTTTTACTGCTGATGGTTATTTTAGCCTCTTTAAACGCTTTAGGTATCAACACAACTTCGTTTTTAGCTGTGTTTGGTGCTGCTTCACTTGCAATAGGCTTAGCACTTCAAGGTTCACTTGCAAATGTTGGGGCAGCAGTTCTTATAATCATCTTCCGTCCGTTTAAGGTTGGTGATTTTATTGAAGCTGGTGGGGCTACTGGTACAGTTGAGGATGTAAACCTTTTCTCAACCATCATCTCCCCTGTAGATAACCGTACTATTATAGTTCCAAATGCCGCAATCATTGGAGGAAACATTACTAACTATTCAAATAAACCTCAGCGTCGAGTTGATCATGTTTTTGGTATCGGTTATGATGATGATCTTAAACTTGCGAAAGAGACACTTATGGCTATTATGGAGAAGGATGATAGGATTCTATCTGATCCTGCACCATTTGTAGCCGTGAGTGAATTAGCAGATAGTAGCGTAAACTTTGTGTTTCGTGCATGGGTTGAGAGTGCGGATTATTGGGATGTGCATTTTGATATGCTAGAGAAAGTAAAGCTTACATTTGATGAAAAAGGTATCTCTATCCCTTATCCTCAAATGGATGTTCACACTCAAGATAGAGAAAATATATAATACATATCTTACATTAAAAAAAAGGAAAAATGAAAATGAAAAAAATCTTATTAAGTGCACTAGTTGCATCCTCTTTAGTTATCACTGCACAAGCGCAGAGTGAATTAGTTACACACACTGAGCTAGGTTTTATAGATACCCAGGGAAATACGCAAACTCAAACTTTTAATCTTGACTCAAAAGTAAAAAAGAATATTGATTCTCATGTATTTACTTTTACTTTAGATGCTCAATATGCAACAGTTGATAAAGTAGAGACAAAAAACAAATATGTAGCTGAATTAAATTATGACTACTCTTTCACTAATAGGCTATCTTTTGGTTACTTGCTTGGCTTCAAACAAGATCAGTTCTCGGGGTATGATTACCAATTATATACAGGTCCAACTCTTAAGTACCAAGTAATCAAAGCGGAGGCTCACAACCTAGCGCTAGGCCTTAATCTATTATATACAGAAGATCAAGTTGAAAATGTAGATAACGCTGATGGATATGCAGCATATGGTGCAAGTTTAGTATATGCTTGGCAGATTAACAAAGGCTTAATGTTTGGTCAAGATTTTGGATATAGATCTGCATTTGAGGATAATGAAAACTACTTCGCAACTTCAAAAACTTCTCTTATAAGTAAAATATCTGATATATTTTCAGCTGGTCTTAGCTATAAAGTTGATTATGCAAACATGGTACCAGCAGGTAAAGAACATAGTGACAAAACCTTCACTGCTAACTTAATAATTGACTACTAGTCACTTGTCTCTAATTTAGGAGCCTTCAAAAATCTGTGTCAATCGGGTAAAATAACAAATGCCCAGGAAAACACAGATGAATATAGAAATAGATGTAGAACAATTTGCTTGTGATATAAAAACTGGTAAAAGTATCGGTGGCAAAGATGGAGCATTTTTAACTTCAATCTTTTAGTTTTTAGAGGATTAGGGTGTTGCTCTACTTCTAAATCTATAACTTAACACTTCTCTCAACTCACATAAGATATAATTCTGTACTTTTAAAATGGAGTTCACATGAGCCAAATTAGCTACAAAGATGCCGGTGTTGATATAGATGCTGGTAATAGTTTCGTTGAAAATATCAAACCTTTAGTAAAATCTACAAAAATCCCAGGTGTGATGGGTGGTATCGGTTCTTTTGCAGGAGCTTTTGAGCTTCCTTCAGGATTTAAAGAGCCTGTTATGCTTGCTGCAACAGATGGTGTTGGCACGAAACTTAAACTTGCTATAGATAGCGGTATTCACAATACTGTAGGGATTGATTTAGTTGCTATGTGTGTCAATGACCTTTTGTGCAACTTTGGTACTCCATCATTTTTCCTTGACTATTATGCAACTGGAAAACTAGATGTGAATGTAGCTACAAATGTGATTGCTGGGATAGCTGAGGGGTGTATAAGAAGTGAATGCGCGCTTATTGGTGGCGAAACTGCTGAGATGCCTGGCATGTACAGTGAAGATGATTATGACTTAGCTGGTTTTGCAGTTGGTGTGGCTGAAAAATCTGAAATGGACAGAGTAAGTCTTGTTCGTGCTGGTCATAAACTTATAGCACTCCCAAGTTCTGGACTTCATTCAAATGGTTTTTCACTTGCTAGAAAAGTTCTCTTTGAGAAAATGGGGATGAAATTTGAAGATGCTTTTAATGGTAAACCTCTTATTGAAACTCTTTTAGAACCTACAAACATCTATGTAAAAACATTCAAAAAACTTCGCAATGAGATTGTAGCTATGGCTCACATCACAGGTGGAGGCATTGTCGAGAACTTACCTCGTGTTCTTCCTGAAAATTTAATGGCTGAAGTTAAAGAGGACTCTATAAAAGTTCTTCCTATTTTTGAACTGATGGCTCCACATATTGAAAGAGCGGAAATGTTTAGAGCATTTAATATGGGTGTTGGGATGATACTTGTAGTTGAGAATACTAATGTGGCAAAAGTTCTAGCTGAGACTGATGGTTACTTAATAGGTGAAATTAAAGAGGGAAAAAGAGAAGCTTTAATGGTATAAAACTACTTTTTTCATTTAGTATGTGCTATTTCACATACTAAATTCTCTACACTAAACCCTTGTACTTCAATGCCAAATTCAATCTATCTTTTATACCAGCCTTTTCAAATATATGCCCAATATGACCCTTAACT